>SFHR01000029.1 GCA_004555545.1 Dechloromonas aromatica (nom. nud.) | reverse complement strand
GCAAAATAACAATCAGTACGAAAATAATTTGATAGTAGATTTTTGGATTTTGTTGATTCGGATTTTTCATAAATTTCATAAATTTCATAAATTTCATAAATTTAATAAATTTCATAATTTTTATAATTTGCAAATTTTATAAGTAAAAAATTTTTCCACGAGATTTCTAAAAAAATTTTTGGATTTCTCGTGGAAAATTTGCGTTTTTTATTTTTTTTATTTTTTTATTTTTTTATTTTTTATTCCAAAATTTTTTCAGCAATTATTCCATTTACCAAACCAAAAATCGCAGCAACCAAAAATAATAATGGCGACATCTTTTTTTATTTTTTTATTTTTTATTCCAAAATTTTTTCAGCAATTATTCCATTTACCAAACCAAAAATCGCAGCAACCAAAAATAATAATGGCGACATCAACCAAACTCCATCGTGCGGAATTAGCCATAAACGAGCCAACAATAATTGCCCAAACATATGCAAAAACGCCGAAATTATAGAAAAACTCACCAAACTAAAATATTTTTTATTTAGTAATTTTTGACAAAAATATAAGCCGATTAAACTGAAAATTGCTCCGCTCAACGACATAAAAAAACTTGGCGACAAAAAATAACCGAACAACATTGCGGCGGAAAACACTCGCAGAAAATTTACCCAAATTGCTTCTTTGATGCCATAATTATTCAAAACTATCAAAATTACAATATTTGCCAATCCCGGTTTTACGCCCGGAATTGGCGATGGAATTGCTGCGTCAATGAGCGATAAAAAAATAGCAATGCTGGTTAAAAATGCAATTTGTTGATCTTTTGGGCTGACTTGCAAAATAATTTTTTGATTTTGATTTTGATTTTGATTTTTATCTTTATCTTTCATTTTTAATAAACAATGCTATCGTAAATATTGCTTCTGCCTTCAATTTTGACGCTAATTTGATTCGGAGCACAAATTGCAATTTCTCCGACTTTGCTGATCCAACCTTGTTTTACGCAAATTTGTTTATTGCTGTTATCGCTTTTTATGCGGATTTTGCCGTTTAGGATTTCAATTTGTGTCTCGCCGAGTTCGCCATTTATGGTAAAAATTTTATGCTTATCTTCATATAAATTTACGTTTTGGAAAACTTTGCCTTTTACATAAATTACGGCTTTATCGGGAATAATTTTGCCTTTATTCCAAGTCAAAAAAGTTATATAAATCAAAAACATAACGGCGAAAGAAATCACCAAAATATCGCCGGTTTTTAAATATTTTTTAATATTTTTAATATTTTTAATATTTTTAATATTTTTGATGTTTTTGATGTTTTTCATAAAAAATTTTGCAAATCTCGTGGAAATTATTTTTCGCCGTTGATGATTTCGCGAATTTTGCTAATGTCTTTTTTTAAATCGCTATCCAAAAAAATCATCTCGTTGATGTTGCGAATTGCGTGTAAAACCGTCGTATGATCGCGACCGTTAAAAAATAAACCGATTTCTATCAAACTATGCGACGTCAATTCGCGACTAAACCACATTGCAACTTGGCGTGGCTTGATTACTTTTTTGGTACGCTGTTTAGACAAAATTTCGTCCGCCGAAACCTTGTAATAATCAGCCACAATTCGCAAAATATTTTCTATGTCTATTTGCTGCGTTTTGACAATAACATCTTTCAACGCTTCCTTGCAGAGTTCCAAATTTATCGGCTGCGAATTAAAAATCGCCACCGCATTAACTTTTTTTAACGCACCTTCCAAATCTCGCACATTAGATTTGAAATTTTTAGCGATATAAAAAGCTACATCATCGGGCAATAAAATTTTTGCTAATTCGGCTTTTTTATGCAAAATTGCCACCCGCATTTCTAACTCTGGCATTTCCAAATGCACGGTCAGCCCCCAACTGAAACGCGTCATCAAGCGATTATCAATCCCGTCTATATCTTTTGGATAAGTATCGCAAGTTAAGATTATCTGTTTTTTGGCTTCTACAAGTGCGTTGAATAGGAAAAAAAATTCTTCTTGCGATCTGGCTTTGCCGGTTAAGAACTGCACATCGTCAATAAGCAAAACGTCAATTAGACGGAAAGATTGTTTGAGTTTGTCAAAAGTTTTATTGCGATACGCTTGAATTACGGCGTTGTAATAATCTTCGGTGTGAATGTAGCGGACGTTTTTTTTGGGCAAATCGGTAAGGATTTTATTGCCGATAGCGTGAATTAAATGCGTTTTGCCGAGACCGGAGTCGCCATAAATGAACAGCGGATTGTAATCGGTGCCAGGATTTTCTGATACGCGAATGGCGGCGGCACGGGCAAGATCGTTGGCTTTTCCGGCGATTAAATTTTCAAAAGTTAGCCCTTTTTGCAGATGAGATTGCCGTAAACGTTCCTCATAATTATCAACAAAATTATTAGTATTTTTTTTATTATTTTTGTTATTAGTTAAATTATTCGTTAAATTATTAGTTGTATTTTTAGTAATGTTTTTAGTTAATTCCAATTCGCTATTATTTTTTTTCTTATTACTATTATTGTTACTATCATTATTTTTTGGCAATTCCAAAGTGAAATTATCAAACAACAAATTATTTTTTACTTTATTTTGTTTATCCTGCTCAATTTCCAAAATAATTTCTACAATAAAACCAAAATAACTTTCGCTGAATTCTTCTATCATAGCCAAATAACGTTCTTTAATCCACTTTATAAAAAATGAATTAGGAACGCGTAAAAATACTTTTATATTTTTTGCAATATTATTGATATTATTGATATTATTGATATTATTATTATCATTTACTTCATCATTTTTTGCATCGCTTTTTATATCAAAAATTGTAAAATTTTCTGGAGTATCAACACTAATATTTAAAGGTTTAATCCAAGTAGTAAAAACTTGCGGAGACATAATTTCCCGCATATATTCAAAGCATTTTTCTTTATAATTGTTGGTTAAAGTTTTATTGTGCATAATATTTGTTGTGCTTCAAAAATTAACGATTTTCCACGAGATTTCCAAAAAAATTTTTAGATTTCTCGTGGAAAATTTTTATATTTTTTTGTTTATATTTTATTTTCCTATACAAAACTGCGAAAATATTTTATCCAAAAGGTCGTCAGGAGTGATTTCTCCAACAATTTCGGCTAATTCACTTTGAGCATTCCGCAATTCTTCGGCGACTAATTCTGGTTCTTGCAATAAAACGGCGTTTTGAGCGAATTCTAACGCTTTTTTCAGAGCAATAATATGACGTTCTCGGGCGATAAAAATATTTTCGTCCTCGTGCCAACCGATCAAATTTAATAACTGCTGTTCTAAATTTTGTAAGCCGATTTGCTGTTTGACGCTGATAAAAACGGCGTTTTGATTTTCAGAATTTGCAAAATCTGCAGAATTTTCGCACAAATCAATTTTGTTGATAACTTTTAAAATCGGCACATTTTCCGGAAATTTTATGTTTAGTTCGTTTTCGCTTTGATTTTCGTTATTTTGAAAATCAAAAATATCTTGCAAAAAAATCACCACATCAGCGTTTGCGATTTCCTTGTGAGTTCTGCCTATGCCGATTTTTTCAACTTCGTCAGCAGTTTGATGCAAATCTCGCAGACCGGCGGTGTCAATGATATTCAACGGAATTCCTTGCAAATTTATCGCCGATTTCAGCGTATCGCGTGTAGTTCCAGCGATTTCACTGACGATAGCAAAATCTTCTTTGGCAAAATAATTCATCAGCGACGATTTGCCGACATTTGGCTTTCCGACCAAAACAACGTTGAGTCCGCTTTGTAATATTTTGCCTTGCCGAGCGTTGCCAAGTAATTTTGTTAAATCTGCCAAAATTTCCTGCAAACGTGCTTTGGCGTCGCTATCTTTGATGAAATCTATATCTTCTTCTGGGAAATCTAAAAACGCTTCAATCAAAGCCCGTAATTGCGTTAATTTTTCGCTAATTGCATTGATTTTGTCGGAAAACTCGCCGTTTAGCGATTTATTTGCACTTTGCACGGCTTTGCTGGTAGAAGCCGCCACCAAATCGGCAATAGCTTCGGCTTGCAATAAATTTATTTTTTCGTTAAAAAACGCACGCTGAGAAAATTCTCCCGGATTTGCTAATCTGGCTCCGAGCTCTAAACAACGATTTAATAACATCTGACATACGATTTTTCCGCCGTGCCCATGCAATTCTACGACTTCTTCGCCGGTGAAAGAATTCGGAGCGGCAAAATAAACCAATAATCCAGAGTCCAAAATATTATTTTTGCTATCAACAAACTGCGAAAAATAGCAAAAACGTTGCTGTAAATTTTCCAAATTTAATCTGCTTTTGGTAATATTTTCCACGAGATTTTGTAAATTTTTTCTATCTTTTCCAGAAATCCGTATAATCCCAACGCCACCACCAACCGCAGTTGCAATGGCAACGATTAAATCTTCGTTATAAAATTTTTTCATTTCCAAAATAATTCTTGCTGTTCAAAATTTTTGTTTATCCAACGCGATAACACAAAGAAAAAATCCGACAAACGATTTATATAAATGAAAATTTCTCGGTTATGCTCGTTTAGCAAATCCACCAGCGAACGCTCACAACGCCTAGCGATGCTTCGGCACAAATGGCACTGGCTCACCAAAATATGCCCGGACGGCAAAATAAATTCGCGTAACGGCGAAAGATTTTGCTGAATTTTGGCGATTAGATTTTCTAAATTTGTGATTTTTTCGGCGTTATTTTTTGCGAATTTAGCAAAATCTTGCATAGCAATTTGTCCGCCGAAATCAAAAATATTTCGCTGAATTTGCGTTAGTTCTGGCAAAAAATCGGCGAGAAAATTATTTTGTAAATTTTGTAAATTTTGAAAATTTTGAAAATTTTGCATATTTGCAATCAAAAATCCGACAAAACTATTTAACTCATCCAAATCTCCGAGTGCGTGGAAAATTTGATGATTTTTAAGAATTTTTGTGCCGTCCGCCAAGTGAGAAAATCCATCATCTCCGTTATGCGTTGTGATTTTGGTTAGTCGCATTTTTTAATATTTTTTTGATATTTTTTCCACGAGATTTCCAAAAAAATTTTTAGATTTCTCGTGGAATTTTTGTATTTTTTTACTTTTTATTTTTTATTTTTTATTTTTTATCTTTATTTCTATTTTTACTTCAATTCATTAAATAGCAAATTCAAAATTTTTTGACTACTTGTGGAATGATCAATTTCGTTATTTACATTTAATACATGAACTTCGGAAGCATTTTCAGAACGTTCGGTCAAACGAATTTTGAATTGCGTTTTGTTATCAATTACAAAATTTTTGATTTCTTCATTATCATTTCTGGCAGAATTTTTATTTTTGCTTTGATTTTTATCTTTATCATCATCGTCGCTACGCCAAAACGCTAATTTTGATAAAAATCCTTTTTCGCTTTTTTTGTAATAATTTTCGTTATCGGAATCCACATAACGCACAAAATAAACACCTTCTGCACGATTGCGATCTTCAACGGTGAAACCGATTCTATCCAAAGCCAAACCTAAACGCCGCCAAGAACGGTCAAAAGGTTCGTCCAGAGTTAGCATATTTTGCTGCACGGAATAAAAAGCCCGTTGCGGCAATTGAACTTCGGCGATTTTTTGTTGTTGCTGTAATTTTTCTAATTCTTGTTCGCGGAATTCTTGGTTAGACAATTTCAGCATCAAACGTTGGAGCATTTCGGCTTCCAAATCTCTATCAACCGGGCGATTTTGCCAACGCGTATCGTCTTTTGCCGACGAGGTATAAACTTCTTCCATTCCACGGTGAGAAATAAAAATGTCGGTATAGCCGGGATTATTGCTGCTAATTTCAAAGCGTGTGCGGAATTTATCGCGTTCTCCGGTGGAATAAATGCTATCCAAGAATTTTCCGAGCGTGCGGCGAATTATGTCATCCGGAATTTTGGCACGATTTTCAGCCCAGTCGGTTTCCATAATTCCAGCGGCTGGGCGTTCAACATCAATGATAAAACCGATATCTTGCCAAAAATCTTTAACGCGTTCCCATAAAATGGTTGGCTTTTCTTGAACTTGTAGCCAACGAGAATTACCATCGCGAATAATTCGCATATTCAAAGTGCTATTTGCTTGATTTATTTGCGGTAAAACTTCGGTGTTTTCGTAGGCAAAATTATTACTTTTATTAACGGCGTTTTCATTTGCACGTTCGGCAGAATAAGCCAAAAATGACGCCGAACTCTGCTTTTGATTTTGACTGCCAAAATTAGAAACCACGTATTTATCATCGCTGCTGATTTGCGTTAAATCTGGAGGAATTTCTAAAGTGGAACCTTTTTGAGCGGATTTGTAATCTATTTTTTTGCTTTCTGGCATATAAGAATAACAGCCAGAAAGGGCAACTAACAAACTTGCGGAAATCGCTATTAAATTAAATTTTTTATTCGCCATAAAAATAAAAATAAAAAAATTAAAAAAATAAAAAATGTATAAAAAATTTCCACGAGATTTTAAAAATTATTTTTGATTTCTCGTGGAAAAATTTAATTAAATCAAATTAAATCAAATCAGCGGCTTTCAAAGCGACTTCTACTTTTTGCTGACCGCCATCTGACAATTTTGTAAGTGGCAAACGAATTCCACCAGCACAGCGTCCAAGCCGTTGTAAAGCCCATTTGACCGGAATCGGATTTGCTTCACAGAATAAATCTCTATGCAACAATAACAATTTGAAATGCAATTCTCTTGCTTTGGCGATATCGCCGTTCAGTGCAGCGTGGCACATTTGGTGCATCAATTTTGGTGCGACATTTGCGGTCACCGAAATATCGCCCCAGTAGCCCATCAAAATCGTAGAAACCGCAGTCATATCGTCGCCAGAATACATCGCAAAATTTTTCGGAGCACGAGAAATCAAATCAAATGCACGAGGAACATTTCCGGTTGCATCTTTCACGCCGACAATTCCTGGAATTTCCGCCAAACGCAAAATTGTATCGTTAGACATATCAGCAACGGTTCTGCCGGGCACGTTATACAAAATCAGCGGAATATCAACGGTTTCGGCGATTTTTTTGAAATGTTGATACATGCCTTCTTGCGTCGGTTTGTTGTAGTAAGGCACAACGGATAAAGCCATTTTGGCTCCAACTTTTTTGGCGTATTCTGTGAGTTCAATGGCTTCGGCAGTAGAATTCGCACCAGTTCCGGCGATCACAGGAATTTTACCGGCGGCGTGTTCTACGGCGAATTTGATAAGTTGCGAATGCTCTTCCATTGTGATAGTCGGAGATTCTCCGGACGTGCCAACGATTACAATGGCATCAGTTTGTTCAGCGATGTGCCAATCAATGAGTTTTCCCAAAGCGTCAAAGTCAATGGTATTTTTGCTATCTTCACGCATAGGAGAAGCAATGGCGACAATGGAACCTTTTACTAATAAATCTAAATTATTTTCGTTAATCATATTGATTTTGCCTGATAGATGTTTATATTTAATTATTTAATTATTTAATTTTTTAGTTAAAAAAAGTTTTCCACGAGATTTTAAAAATAATTTTTGAATTCTCGTGGAAAATTGTTTTTTATACTTTTTATATTTTTTTATGAAATTCAAACAAACTGTCTTTTTGCTTATCCAAAATTGCTAAATCACGGATTTTTTTACGGAAATCTGATTTTTCTATTTCTAATTTTGCTTTACGGGCAAGAGCTATTTTTATAAATTCTTGTTCTTTTTCTATGCCTACAAAATTTCTGCCGAGCAAATTTGCTGCTATGCCGGTAGTTGCAGATCCGGCAAAAGGATCACAAATTACACTTTTTGAATCACTTGCCATAAGTATTAAACGAACTAAAAGTGCCAACGGTTTTTGCGTTGGATGTTTTCCACAAGTTTTTTCCCACGGAGCAATCGCTGGAAATTCCCAAACATCTTTCATTTGTTTATCACCGTTCAGAAATTTCATCAATTCATAATGAAAAATATGTTTATGTTTTTCAGATTTTCTTGCCCAAATAATTTGTTCCGTGCTATGTGTCAAATAACGGCAACTGAAATTCGGCGGAGGGTTTGTCTTTTGCCAAGTGATGATATTTAAAATCTTATAACCCAATTTTTGTAAAGCATTGCCGATAGAAAAAATATTATGATAAGTTCCACTTACCATAATGCTGCCGGAATCTTTTAAAGCGGATTTAGCAAGATCTAACCATTTTAGATTAAATTCATCAATTTCATTGATATTTTTGCCTTTATCCCAAGTTCCTTTATTTACGCTGACGATTTTTCCACTTTGTATGCTCAAACCATCGTTAGATAAAAAATATGGCGGATCGGCAAAAATTAAATCAAATTCGTTATTAAATTTTGGCAAAATTTCAAAACTGTCGCCGTGAATAAGGTTAAAACTATTATTTATTGTCATTTTTTACCTTATTTATAAAATCATTCAAATTAGTTTGATTTCATCTTTATTGCTTAAACATTTTTGCCAATCAACATAAAAGGAAAGTTTTCTATTTGTATCTTGTAAAGTATTTAAAAACTCATTAAAACTTAATTCGTTTATCATAAACAAAGAAATTTAAAAAATTGAAAATTTTTAAAAATAATTTTTGAATTCTCGTGGAAAATTGTTTTTTTTTGTAATTCTTTAACTTATCTGCACTTTTGTTTGTGCTGCCATAGAATTCATTCCAACCGTATTTCCTTTGTTATGTTTTGTCATAGCTCCTTGTGATACGGCGGATTGACCTTCAATTTTGACTTTTTGAGATCCATTAGTAAATTCGCCATCGCCGATAAATTTGGACGACACCATTCCTCCGAGTGTTCCGGGCTCGTCGCCGTTGCTGATGGCGGTTTTTGATTTCATAGTCAGAGCCGGAGCCGAGCAAATGCTAACTTTTTGAGCTGCTGTATTTGGTAATACCATATTGCATTGAAAAATATTAACATACGGAATTGGCACCGGACCGGCTGGTGGAGTTGGCGTTTTACATACATCTGGCGGAGTGCTTTGACACATTCCACCTTGCAAAGTTAAAGCAAACATTTTTTATCCTTTTTTATGTTATTTTTTATTACTTTTATTACTTTTATTATTTTTTTTATTTTATTACTTTTATTATTGTTTTATTGATATTATTTTATATAAAATTAGTTAGTTTATTAGTTCAAACTTATATATATATTATATATTATAAAATGCAAAATATTATGAATAGTAAATTACAAAATATAACTATTTTGGGAGCAACTGGTTCTATTGGGACTAGCACTTTAAATGTATTACGCTTACATTTAGACAAATATAAAATTTATGCGGTTTCTGGCAAATCACAAATAACAAAATTGTTTGATATTTGTAAAGAATTTAACCCGATTTTTGCGGTAGTTTTAGATATTACTTCTCAAGAAAAATTGCAAAATTTAATAACCAATTATAACGCAGAAAATAATAATAGTAATGAAAAAATTACTACAAAAATATTGTTTGGAAATGATGCTTTATGTCAAATAGCAATGGATAAAAATGTTGATGTAGTAATGGCAGCATTAGTTGGAGCAGCTGGATTACAACCAACATTAGCAGCAGCAGAAGTAGGCAAAAAAATCTTGTTAGCAAACAAAGAAGTTTTGGTAATGGCTGGAGAATTATTTATGCAAACGGTCAGAAAACATAAAGCAATTTTATTGCCGGTTGATTCCGAACATAATGCGATTTTTCAGAGTTTGCCAAAAGGTTTTAAATGCGGTTTTGATGATTTAGAAAACATTGATAATAATAAAATTGAAAATGGTATAAAACAAATTTTGCTGACCGCTTCTGGCGGCCCTTTTTTACATAAAGATATTCATGATTTGCAAAATGTTAGCGTAGAACAAGCATGTAATCACCCGAATTGGAAAATGGGAAAAAAAGTTAGTATTGATTCTGCAACAATGATGAATAAATGTTTAGAAATCATTGAAGCATTTTGGTTATTTGGAATCAATGATTTATTAAAAAATGATGATAGTTACGAACAAATTTTGGCAAAAATAACTAATTATATAAAGGTGATAATTCACCCGCAAAGCGTGGTGCATTCTGGCGTTCAATATGTTGATGGAAGTGTGATAATGCAATTAAGCCAACCAAATATGCAAGTGCCAATTAGTTATTGTTTATCTTACCCAAACCGCTTTGCAAGCGATATAGATTTTTTGGATTTTTTTAAGTATAATAATTTGCAATTTATTCAACCAAATACGCAAAAATTTCCGTGCATAAAACTTGCTTATGAAGCGTTAGCAATCAGAAATTTTGCGGGTAATATTTTGAATGCAGCAAATGAAATTAGCATAAATTATTTTATTAACAAGCAAATAAAATTTACTGAAATTTATACCATAAATTCGCAAGTATTAAATTATTATAAACAAAATGCAAATATATTAAATCAACAATTTACTAATAATACTTCTGATGATAATTTGCAAAATTTAGAAAGTATTTTGAACGCCGATAAATGGGCAAGAAGTAAAGCCGAAGAATTTATACAAATTTTGAATTAGTAGCAAAATTAGTAATGCAAATTTTTTCCACGAGAAATCTAAAAAATTTTTTGAAAATTTTTTGAAAATTCTCGTGGAAAATGTTTAAAATGTTTATAAGTATTAACAGAATTTAACAAAATTAAATAATATTATTTTTTTGTAATTCGCTAATTTCTTGGTCGCTAAATCCGTTATTTTTTAATACTTCCAAACTATCGCGGCGTTTGTCATTACTTCCTTTACTTCTTATGCTACTTGGAGTCGCCGAAAATCTCGGAGCCGGATTTGTAAATACATTGCCTTCGGAATCTTGACGATAACAATTTCTAAAATTATTATGCTGATTTTCTTTGGCTTCTTGCAAAGTCAAAACCGCAGTTACACAAGCATTGGAATGTGCAAAAATTTTTAACCATTCATCACGCTTTTTGCTTTTAAATAACGCAATCATTTTGCTTTTTTGCACGTCCCATAAATTGCGTTTCCATTGATTTTCCGCCGCAAAATCTGCGTCCGCCGACAAATTCGTCAATCGCGTAAAATCTGCGTAAAACTGCGGCTCTATGCAACCAACCGCCAACCAACGATTATCAGCACATTCATAAGTATCATAAAACGGAGCACCGCCATCTAACCAGTTGCTTTGCCGAGAATTCGGAGCATCGTTCCAATCATTCATATTTTTCAGCGTCCATAAAGCCGCCGTCAGTTGAATTGAACAATCCGACATCGCCACATCAATCACTTGCCCATTCGCCACGCCGTTTTTGACCGCAATATACGCCGCCAACACCGAAGACACCAAATGCATCGCACCGGCACCGAAATCGGCGATCAAATTCACCGGAGGCACCGGGCCGGAGTTTTTTCGACCGATTCCGTGCAAAGCCCCAGACAGCGATAAATAATTGATATCGTGCCCACTTTGCATAGCCATTTCGCCGGATTGCCCATAACCGGACATTCTGCCGATGATTAGATTTTTGTTGATTTGCAAACAGCTTTCCGGCGACAGCCCTAATTTTTCCATAACTCCGGGACGAAATCCTTCAATCAAAATATCTGCGTTTTTGATAAGCTTTTTGACAACTTCTATGCCTTGCGGTTTTTTGAGATCAACCACCATCATTTTACGATTTCTGGTCAAATTATCTTTTGGGAATTGAAATAATTGCTCGGCAGTGGAGACGCTGGGGCGGTCAATGCGGATAACTTCGGCACCCATATCGCCGAGAATCATACACGCAAAAGGCACCGGGCCAAGTCCGGCGAGTTCAATTATTTTTACGCCTTGTAAAGCACCGGAATTTTTAGCATCAAACATAAATTTTCCTTTCATATCATTATCATAAACATAAAGATTTGTGATTAAGTTTTAAAGTTTATTGAAGTTTATAAATTTTTCCACGAGATTTCCAAAAATTTTTTTAGAATTCTTGTGGAAAATTTTTACTTTTTAATTTTTAATTTTTACTTTTAATTACTAAAAACTTTCTGCCATAATTGTTTTACTGCTTTGATATATTCCTTGATTTTTTGCGTATCAAAATTAACATTATTTTGCAAATTTATCTCCAAAGGCGATTGATAATCATTAAGTCGTATTAAATGCTGAATTCTACGAAATTCTCTATACGCAATGGCTGATTGTTCCGCCAAATCCGGATCAATTAAATTCAATTTTGCCGACATTTTTAATAGTGCAATATTGCCTAAATTTTGCGTTAGTTCTGGAAATTGTTTGGCATAACATAAAACCAAAAACTGCACGATAAATTCAACATCAATCAAACCTCCGCGACTATGTTTTAAATTGAATAAATTTTCATTTGTATTTGTTTTGCTGCTTATGTTTTGCGTTGCATACATTTTGTCTCGCATTTTCAAGATTTCGGATTTCAGATGATTTTTATCGCGTGGCAAAGTCAAAATTTGATGGCGTAAAGTTTCAAATTTTTCACCAAGATTTTTATTTCCCGCCGAAAATCTAGCCCGCGTTAATGCTTGATGCTCCCAAATCCAAGCGTGATTTTTCTGATATTCCTCAAAACCGGCAAACGAAACCGCTAACAAACCAGCATCGCCGTTGGGACGCAAACGTAAATCTATTTCAAAAACTTTTCCGGCTCCGGTCTGCATTGATAACCACGAGTTCAAACGCAACGCCAAACGCGTATAAAACACGTCCAAATCTACATTTAATACATTTTGCAGATTTTCGTCGTTATCAAAAATATAAACCAAATCCAAATCTGATGCATAACCGAGTTCTTTGCCGCCAAGTTTGCCATAACTAATAATGGCAAAATTTAAGTTTTCCACGAGATTTTCAAAAAAATTTTTAGATTTCTCGTGGAAATTTTTTACGTGCTTGTGCAATAATTTTGTAGCAACTAATTTTAAAGTTTGTTGCAAAATTTCGTCGGCTAATTCACTTAAATAATCGGAAATGCGTTCTACGCTATGCATTTTTGCCAAATCTTGAGCCAATAAGCGAAACGCTTGAGCGTGATGAATTTCTCGCAAAATATCCATTTCGCGTTCTTGGTCGCCGTTTGCGGATGCCAGTCCTTGTTGTAAATTTTGGCGAAATTCTTGCCAAAAGTATTTCCAATTTTCCTCGTAAAGCCGAGAATCTAACAATTCATCAAGCAATAACGGATATTTATTCAAATAATCAGCCGCCCATTTGGAAACCGAAAGCAATTTGGTCAGCCGTTGCAAAGCCAAAGGATATTGCTGTAACAAAGCCAAATAAGCACCTTTTTTGGCGATATTTTCTAAAAAATCAATAAGCCGCTGCAAAGTTAAATCAAAGTTTTCGGAGTTTTGATTTTGAGTTTGATTTTGATTTTGTAAAAAATTATGAATAATTTTGCAAAATCTTTGCTGATTTGATTCCGGCAAACGCTGGAATTTTTCAGAATTTAAAGCATTTTTGATTTGCGGATTTTCAGAAAAATATGCAAAATTTTCCACGATATTTTCATTATTTTTTTTGGATTCCGCTAATTCTGGTTCAGCGAAAATCGTATTGAAATGCTCATTTACGTTTTGGCGAATTTGCTCAATTTGCTGTAAAAAATTTTCTACGCTATCAAAATTCATAGTTTTTGATAACGCTGCCAAATCATCCGGATTTTCCGGCAAAGAATGCGTTTGTTGGTCGTTTTTATATTGCAAACGATGCTCAACATTTCGCAAAAAAATATACGCCGAACGTAAATCTGCGACTACATTTTTCGGCAAAAATTGATGCTCTTGAAGTTTTTCCAAAACCTGCAAAGTCGGACAAATCTGCAAATCAACATAACGACCGCCGCGAATTAACTGGAAAACTTGGGCAATAAATTCAATTTCGCGAATTCCGCCAACGCCTAATTTGATGTTGTTTTGCATTTCTTTTTTGATGACTTCCTGGCGAATTTGACTATGCAAATCTCGCATTGCGTTGATGGCTCCAAAATCCAAATATTTCCGAAACACAAATGGATTTACAATATCGTGGAAATCCGCCAAATATTGCGGAAATTCAGTGGCAAAATCAAAATTGATAATCCGCGATTTTATCCAGGCATAACGCTCCCATTCTCGGCCTTGTGAGTAAAAATAATTTTCCAAAGTTGCAAAATTACAACAAATCGCACCGGCATCGCCGTTCGGACGCAAACGCATATCAACGCGAAAAACAAAACCATCGCCGGTAATTTCTCCCAAAATGTTGATGATTTTTTTACTCAAACGCGAGAAAAATTCTTGATTTTCAATTTGCCTTTTGCCTTTGCTATTGCCGTTAGTTTCGCCATTTTCCGGATAAACAAAAATCAAATCAATATCAGAAGAGACATTTAATTCTTTGCCTCCGAGCTTTCCCATTCCGATAATAATCAGTGGCTGAACTTGCGGATTTTCGCCATCCGAAAGCGGTTTTCCGTGATTTGCCGTCAATTCTTTATAAGCAAAATGATAAGCCAAGTTTATGCAAAAATCCGCAAAATCAGAAATTGTTTGCATCACCCAAAACAAATCTTTATCGCCGTTTAAATCTCGCAAAGCAATGTAAATAAAAATCTTGCGACGCAGATTTCTCAAAAGAGTTTTGAAACTTTCCAAATCATATTCGCAATTATTTTCGCGGATTTGATTAAGCAAGATTTTGGCGGAATCAAAAAAATCAAACTTGGACAAATCTTCAAGCAAATTTGGATTTGCTGTCAATTCATTTTTGATAAACGAACTATATTCAATGGCGTTATTCATAAAATTTCATAAAAATATAAAAATATAAAAACTTAATGATATTTATAAATTTAATAAATTTGATTTTTGATTTTTGATTTTTGATTTTTTTAATATTTTTTTTTATTTTTCCACGAGATTTTCAAAAAAATTTTTAGATTTCTCGTGGAAAATCAAAATAAACAAAATAAACAAAATAAACAAAATAAAACGCAAAGCAAATCGCATCAACAAAATAACGGAGAAATCACATCAATAACTACATCGCCGATAAATAAAAGCAAAAAAGTTATCACCGAAATTGTTGCGCCGGTTGAAGAAAATAATAAGCAAAATTCTGAAAATTCTGAAAATTCTGCAAATTCTGAAAATATTCAAAAACCAGCAATCATTGAAAATGAAAATTCAACAAAATCTCATAACGAATTAACAAATACGCAAGGAACAATTTTGGGCTTGTAATGTTTTGTTATTTTTCCGTTTGGTTATTTTTAAATTTAAATGAAATTTATATAAAATTTATGCACTTTTTATAACTTTTAATTACTTTTCATAACTTTTATCAACAATTATTATGACTACTAAAAATACTAATACAAATACAGAAAATGCTAAAAACGATGACTCCAAAAATGCTTTCAGTAATAGTTTTGGCGTCTCTCCTTTTGAAATGATGAAAAATATGTGGGGACAAATCGGCAATAATTTCAATGCCGTGCCAAATATGAATCTCAGCGGAATGCCCGTGCCAACTTTAAATACCGAAGAATTAGATAAACAAATCAAAGATATGCGTGCCGTTGAAGGTTGGTTACGTATGAATTTGTCTATGTTGCAAATGACTATCCAAAATTTGGAAATGCAAAAAACTTCGCTGACCGCCGTGCAAACTATGAGCAAATTTACGGCAAATGTTATCAAATCTGCCGATCAACGCAATAAAGAAGTAGCGGAACAAGGCGATACTCCGCCGATGTTATTTCCTTGGCAATTTATGCAGCAAATGACCGAGCAATTTCATCAAAATGCAACAAATATCGCTAATGTTGCCAAAGAAAATGCCGCCGCCGCTATGAAAGTTTCCACAGAAACAACCAACGCCGTCAAAGCAGCAACCGAATCAATCGTAGCCAAAACTAAATCGCATAAGAAAAAAGGCGAATAAAAAATAAAAAAATAATCATTACACACATTTTTCCACGAGAAATTCAAAAATTTTTTTAGAAATCTCGTGGAAAAAATTTGAAAAAATAAAAAATTATTATGAACAATAAAAATAGCAAATCATTAACTTATAAAGATTCTGGCGTTGATATCACTGCCGGTGATGATTTAGTGCAAAAAATTAAACCTCTTGCCAAAAAAACTCTGCGTGACGGCGTTATCAACGGAATTGGTGGATTCGGTGCCTTGTTTGAAATTTCTAAAAAATATCAAGAGCCGGTTTTAGTTTCCGGAACCGACGGCGTGGGAACAAAATTAAAATTAGCGTTCGCACTTAATAAACACGATACCGTCGGGCAAGATTTGGTGGCAATGAGCGTCAATGATATTTTGGTGCAAGGAGCCGAATCGTTGTTCTTTTTGGATTATTTTGCTTGTGGAAAATTGAACGTCAATGTCGCCGCCGATGTGGTCGCCGGAATTGCTAAAGGTTGCGAACTCGCCGGATGTGCCTTGATTGGCGGAGAAACCGCAGAAATGCCCGATATGTATCCGGACGGCGAATATGATTTGGCTGGATTTGCGGTTGGCGTGGTGGAAAAATCAAAAATTATCAACGGCAAAAATATCAAAAACGGTGATGTAATTTTGGGTTTGGCATCGTCTGGAGTGCATTCTAACGGCTATTCTTTGGTGCGGAAAATCGTGGAAATCAGTGGCGTTGATTTGAAATCTGCGGAAAAATTTGATGGCGAAAAAACTTTGGCTCAAGCAATTTTAGAACCTACAAAAATTTACGTAAAGCCGGTTTTGGCGGCGATTAACGCAGATGTGAAAATCAAAGGAATTGCCCATATAACCGGTGGCGGTTTGAGCGAAAATATTCCTCGCATTCTGCCGGAAAATGTAATCGCTGAATTGCAATATAAAAATTGGGTTCGTCCAAAAATTTTTGATTGGTTGCAGCAAAACGGCAATATCGCCGATGCCGAAATGGCGAGAACTTTCAACTGCGGAATCGGTTTGGTGTTAGTTGTTGCTCCGGAAGATGTAGCAAAATTGAAGCAAATTTTGCAAGATCACGGCGAAAAAGTTTTCCAAATCGGAGAAATAAAAGCTCGTCAAAATGATGAACATCAAGTAAAAATTATTTACTAAAAAAATAAAAATTTTCCACGAGATTTTCAAAAAATTCAAAAAATTTTTTAGAATTCTCGTGGAAAAATTGTATTAGTAAAATTTTTAGTAAAAAATTTAGTAAAGATTTTAGTAAAGATTTTAGTAAGAATGATAAAGAATGAAAATTTTAGTTATATTTTTGCAAATTTTAGCAATTAGTATTTGTAATTTATCAATGATAAATAAAACATTTGCTAACGAAAAAGCAAAACAAAAAATCAGCAGTAGTAAAAAAAATAGTAATAAAAATAGTAAAAAAAATAGTAATAAAAATAGTAATAAAAATAGCAACAAAAATAGTAACGATAATAGTCAGCTTGAATTTTTTGGTCTTGCTGATGTTATTGATGATAAAAAAACTAACGAGAAAGCAAATAACGCACATTTACATCAACTGCCCGGAAGAAAATCAGGAATCGCAAGTTATTATGCAGATAGATTTCACGGACGTAAAACTGCAACCGGCGAGATTTTTAATCAAAATTTATTCACCGGAGCAAGTAATCATTTTCCGCTAAATACCCACGTAATCGTTTGGCGTAGTGATAATGGAAAATGTGTTGAAGTAAAAATAAATGACCGTATGCATATTGGTTTAGCAAAAACTCGTGTTGTAGATTTATCGCGTCGTGCCGCCGAGTTTTTGGGTATTATAAAAAGTGGCATAAAAATGGTGCATATTGCCAAGAAAACTAAAAATTTTCCCGGTTGTAGCAACAATAAATTTTTGTTGGCGGCAAGTGAAAATGATAACTTAAATGATAATAATTTTACGGACTCAGTAATCAAAAGTAATCTGAAAAATGTATCTTTGATTGCTGATGAATTAAACGACAATATTTTGTATGAAATCAATGATAAGCAATTTGAATCTTTGCGATTTAGTCCGTATTTGATTGAGGATATGCGTGGAAAATTTGAAGCCGTTGAAGATGGTCAAAATAACTAAAAAAATAACTAATAAAAGAAAATAGTAAAGCAAAATTTTTCCACGAGATTCCCAAAAATTTTTTTGGATTTCTCGTGGAAAAGTTTGTTTATTTGCTTATTTGTTTATTTGCTTATTTGCTTATTTGTTTTTATTTTCTTGCAAATATTTTTGCCAAATTTTCAATATCAAATTTTCTATTTGTTGTGCGAATAAATATGCCTTAAATAAAGGTGTTTGTAAAATTTTTTCTCTCAAATTTAATCTGATTTCATTTAATTTTTCATAATTCTTTTTATCGCTCCAAAACAATGCTTTTTCTATGTATTCATTTTTATCTTTGGCGATAAATTCTGGCAAACCGCCGGTAGTCAAAATTGCCTCGCCTTGATGCGAGACCATAGAATTTCCTTTCAAAGTCAAAACCGGAACTCCCATAAACAAGCTTTCGGCTGTTGTTGTGCCGCCTGTGTAAGGAAATGGATCCAACAATAAATCAACTTTGTTATACGCTTTTAAATATTCATTTCTTGGCGATGCTTCTTCAAAAATTAAAAAATCTTTGGCGTTATTTAGTCCAGCATTTTCAAAGCGTTTGATGAAGTTTTTTTGGATATTTTTATCGGCAAATTGTTTGCCTTTGAATAATAATTTTTGTTTTTGTTGAGATTTTTCCAAAATTTCTGCCCATAATTTGATTACGTTGTCATTGATTTTGCTTACATTATTGAAACAAGCGAAAGTAAAATTTTTATTATTTTTTGCCGGTAATTCATTGAAATCGGCGGACATTTTTTCGTCCGGAACTGAAAAACAAAATCGGCAAAATGATGGAGGAAAACGCAAAATAGTTTCCGTAAAAAATTGCTCTTCATTCGACGGCGTAGAAATTTCATCAGAAATTACATAATCCATTTGCTTTAATCCGGTTGTAGCAAACCAACCTAACCACGAACACTGAATCGGAGCCGGTTTATAGGCAAAACTCGGCAAAGCGTTATAGCCCGTATGCCCGGACAAATCTATCAAAATTTGAATTCCGTCCTTATGAATTTGCTCTGCGATAGCACGTGAAGATTTTCCATAAACAGGAATCCAATGATCAAAAGCCGGTTTAATTCTGGCGGTCAAATCGTCTTCTTTATTTTGCGTCGTGTAGGCAAAAAGTTCTAATTTTTGACTTTGTTGCAAATATTGCATAACCGATTCCAAAAAATAGCCAACTGGATGATTACGCAAATCGCCAGAAGTAAAACCGACTTTGATTTTTTGATTTTGCGGTAAAAAATTTTGATTTTCTCGTGGAAAATCTGCAAAATCTGCAAAATTTATGTTCCATTTGTCATAAACAAAATCCGTATGATTTTGCACCAAATCGCCGTAATGCTTGGCGAGTTCAAATAATTCCTGCGGCGTTTTATATTCAAAATAATGCGAAGTAAATAACAAACCGCTGACGGCTCTGTAATTATCCGGATTGATTTCTAAAGATTTTTGATAATATTTTTCGGCTTCTTGGAATTGATGCAATTCTTTCAACGCTCCGCCGATAGCAAAATAAAGCCCAGCAGAATTTGGATTAAGTGCCAACGCTTTTTGATAATGCTCCAAAGATTTATAGTAATCGCCCATTTTTTCATAAAGCCGAGCATAAATAGCGTCCGCATTTTCCGAGCGTGGATTAACTTTGCGAATTTGTTCGGCAACTGCTTTGACTTGCTCTGGCACGGCTTTTAATTCCAAAAGTGCGGAAGCTTTGTTTTTTAGCATATCCACGTTTGTAGGTTTCAAATTTGAAGCGATGGTGAAATATTTCAACGCTTCTTCCCAAGATTTTTCAGCGATTGCCATCGCTCCCAAATTGTTAGCGATTTCGGCGAATTCTGGTTTTAATTCCAACGCTTTTTTATACGCTAATTTTGCCTGTTCAATTCGTCCGTCGCTGTGTAACGCCGTGCCGAGATTTGCCCATAAATTTGCGGATTCGGGAAAATATAACATTCCGATTTGGGTCATCTGAAGCGATTTTTGGATTTGATAATTTCGGCGTAGGCGTTCGCCAAAATTTGTCCAAGAACTTTCGTCGTGCGGATCAAGTTTTAGCAAATTTTGACAAGCCAAAATCGCCAAAGAATTATCATCGGTCAAAGTGGCTATGTTTTGTAAGATTTTCCACGAGATTTTTAA
>SFHR01000028.1 GCA_004555545.1 Dechloromonas aromatica (nom. nud.) | reverse complement strand
GTTTTGTCACAATTATCTAACATACCAGAAATGATTCACAAAGTAAATTTACTACAACAAAAAATTATAAGCAAAGCAGATTTTTATCCGGAAGAATCAGATTATTATGAATAAATAAAACAATTTTCCACGAGAAATTAAAAATAATTTTTAAAATCTCGTGGAAAAATTTTTTTGATTAAATACTTTTTATAAATATAAGCAAATATTAAATATATAAGTCAATTATGAACGATAATTTAAAAAATACTATTTCCAAAATTATTGCCGATATCAACAAAGATAATTTTAAAAATGAGCAACACGTCCGTTCCGGAATTATTTATCCTATATTAGATAATTTAGGTTGGGATTCTAAAAACAAAAATGAAGTTTTTGATGAGTTTTCTGTCATCAAAAATTATGACGATGATGACCAAACAAAAAAAACAACTCGTGTTGATATTGCTCTGTTAGATGAAAATAATATATCACAAGATAAGCCATTAGTTTTTATGGAATTAAAAGCCATAGATAAACTTAAAAAAAATGAAGGCGAAAAGCAATTGTATGGTTATTCAATTAAGATGACTCCAATAATTTCTATTTTAACTAATGGGAAAGTATGGTATTTTTATAATAATTTTGAGAGTGGAAATTTCTCTAACAAATTATTTCTAACTTTAAATTTATGTGAAAATGATATTGATAAAATTGTTAATTATTTAACTATGTTTTTACATAAAGATAACTTTGATTGTGCTAATTACAAAAATAGCAACTGTTTAAAAAAAATAGACGAAATAAAAGCAAAAGAAAATAAATTGTCAGAAATCAAAGAGTATTTAAAACAAAATTTAGAAAATATAAACTTTGATGACGCAGATTGGCAAGAAATAAAAAATTTTTGTTATGTTAAAACCGAAAAAATTATAGAACAAGCTCCAATAAAAACATATTTTGGAAAACGAAAATTACAAAAAAGAGGAGGTGAAGTGTCAGGACAAATTTATATAAATGAAAATAACGAATATGTTTTATTAAAAGGTGCTATTTTTGCTAAAGAACAAGTATCATATTTCAAAGATACAGTAACTAAAGAAACTATACAACAAAGAGAACAATGTATTAAAAATTTAGGTTCAGATTGCGAAATAAATGATGAATTTACTTACAAATTAAATAAAAATTTAACTTTTACTTCAGCAAGTGCCGCCGCAAGTTTTTTGGTAGTAGCTCCAGTGGATGGACTAAAATTTTTTAAATACAATAAAAAATAAAAAATAAACATTTTCCACGAGATTTCCAAAAATTTTTATAGAATTCTCGTGGAAAAATTTTTATAAATAAAAATAAATAAAAATAAATAAAAACAAAATAAAACTAAAAGGGAAATTTTACAATGTCTGTTATCAGTGCTAATTCCGGACAAGAATGGGAAGTCGTTATCGGAATGGAAACTCACGCTCAATTACTATGCAAATCTAAAATTTTTTCGGGTGCTTCTACTGAATTTGGGGCGGATGCTAACACTCACGCCTGTGCCGTTGATTTGGCTTTGCCTGGCGTTCTGCCGGTTTTGAATAAAAATGCTGTGCAATGTGCTATCAAATTTGGCTTGGCTATCGGAGCGAAAATCGCCGAAAAATCAGTGTTCGCACGGAAAAATTATTTTTATCCGGACTTGCCAAAAGGTTATCAAATTAGTCAGTTTGAATTGCCCGTAGTTATCGGCGGTGAGTTAGAAATTTTGAATAACAAAAAAATCCGCTTAACCCGAGCTCATTTAGAAGAAGATGCTGGGAAATCCGTTCACGATGGCTTTGCTGGAAATTCTACCGGAATTGACTTAAACCGTGCCGGAACTCCGCTTTTAGAAATCGTCTCCGAACCAGATATTTCATCAACCGAAGAGGCCGTGGAATACGCCAAAACTTTGCATAACTTGGTGCAGTGGATTGGAATTTGTGATGGCAATATGCAGGAAGGATCTTTCCGCTGTGATGCTAATGTTTCGGTAAAACGTAAAGGTGATCCAAATTTAGGAACTCGCAGAGAAATCAAAAATTTAAATTCTTTCAGAAATCTCAAAGAAGCCATAGATTATGAAATTCAGTGGCAAATCAATGAAATTGAAGAAGAGAGAGAAATTATTCAGGCAACGGTTTTATTTGACCCAGATAGCGGTGAAACGCGAACTATGCGAACCAAAGAAGACGCTCACGATTACCGTTATTTCCCAGATCCGGATTTATTGCCTTTGTATATTTCTGCGGATTGGATTGAAAATACCAAAAAAGCATTGCCGGAATTGCCGCATCAGAAAAAACAACGCTATCAAAATGATTTGCAACTTTCTGAATATGATGCGAATACACTCACGGCGAATGCTCAAATTGCTGATTATTTTGATAATGTCGTGCAAATCGCAGGAAAAAATAACGCTAAACCTTGTGCTAACTGGGTTATGGTTGATTTGGCTGCCAAGTTAAATAAAGAAGAAATTGCTAATTTTGCGGATTCCAAAGTTTCCGCAGAACAGCTCGGCGGACTGATTTTACGGATTGCCGATAACACAATTTCTAACAATATCGGCAAAAAAGTTTTTGACGCTTTATGGAATAACGAGGGCAATTCCGCTGACGAAATTATCGCCTCCAAAGGTTTAAAACAAATCACCGATTCTGGTGCGATTGTCAAGTTGGTTGAGCAAATCATCGCTGAAAATCCGGACAACGTCGCTGAATTCCGAGCCGGAAAAACTAAAGCTTTTAACGCTTTGGTCGGAAAAGTTATGAAAGCCGGAAAAGGCAAAGTAAATCCGCAGCAAGTCAATGAAATCTTACGCGAGAAATTGCAGTAAATAAAAAATAAAAATTTTCCACGAGAAATCTCAAAAAATTTTTGGAAAATCTCGTGGAAAATATTTAAAAATAAAAATTAAAAATTAAAAATTAAAAATTAAAAATTAAAAATTAAAAATTAAGAAAGGAAATAAAAATTATGAACGATACCAAAAAATTTGCCGCCGTATTTCCCGGACAAGGTTCGCAAAGCGTGGGAATGATGAACGCTTATGGAGATGCAGAAATTATCAAAAGCACTTTTGATGAAGCCGGTGAAATCTTGAAACTTGATTTATGGCAAATGGTTAGCAATGGTTCTGCTGATGAACTTTCGCAAACTATTAACACGCAGCCGATTTTACTAACCGCTGCTGTCGCCGTTTGGCGTTTATGGAAGCAACTTGGCGGAAATATCCAAAATATCGGCGTAGTTGCTGGACATAGTTTAGGCGAATATTCAGCGATGGTTGCCGCCGAAATGTTAGATTTTGCCGATGCAGTTTTGCTAGTTCGCAAACGCGGAGAAATTATGCAAGAATTCGCCAAAGGCGGTGCAATGGCAGCAATTTTAGGTTTAGATAACTCGGCGATTATCCAAAATTGCCAAAATATTTTGGCAAACGGAAAAGTCGTAGAAGCCGTAAATTTTAACGCTAACGGACAAGTTGTGATCGCCGGAACCGCCGACGCCGTTGATGAAGCAATGGCAGAATGTAAAAAATCCGGAGCCAAAATCTGCAAAAAATTAGCAGTTTCTGGGCCTTTTCATTCATCGTTGATGCAACCAGCCGCCGAAAAATTCAAAGAATTTTTGAATTCGGTGACGCTGAAATCACCAAAAATTCCGCTAATCAATAATGTTGATGTAGAAACAATTTCCGCCGAAAATTTTGACGCCGCCAAAATCAAAGACGCTTTATATCGGCAGATTTTCAAGCCGGTGCGTTGGGTAGAAATTATGCAAAAAGTCGCCGCTTTGAATATCAATGAAGTTTTAGAATTCGCTCCCGGAAAAGTTTTGGCTGGACTCGCCAAACGTTGCGATAGTTCTCTGAAAGGAATTTCGCTGGGAGATGCAGAATCTTTGAAAAATTATTTATAAAAAATAAAAAATAAAAAAATAAAAAATAAAAAAATAAAAAAATAAAAATTTTCCACGAGAAATCGTAAAAATTTTTCAAAAAATTTTTGGAAAATCTCGTGGAAAATATTTAGAAATAAAAATAAAAAGTAAAAAATAAAAAGTAAAAAGTAAAAAATAAAAAATAAAAATAAATTTTGTTTATGGATAACAACAATTCTAAATCAAAATCAAATTCAAATTCCAGACCTAACAATTTACGCAATTTGGCTCAAAAACAAGCCCGTCGCCGTATTGTCGGTGCCGGAATTTTTGCTGTCTTGGTTATTATTATTTTGCCGTTTTTAATGGATAATTCGCATAATCAAATGTTGGACGAAGTCGCCGTAAATATTCCGCATCAAAATGCCGATAACAAAATTGCTCAAACCACGCAACCAGCCGATAATGATGTGGCAAATAACGGAAATTCTGAAATTTCTGAAAACGGCGAAAGCGTAGAAAATAACGAAGACGACGGCGAATTAAATATTCCAGCTGTTGCCACTTCTTTGAATAATTATACGCCAGAAGAAGAAAATCAAGCGGTCACCGCAAGAATTATCCAAAAACAAGATAAAGAAAAACAAAAATTGACTTCGCAAAATCAACAAAAAATGATCGCCGAAGACAAAGAAAATAAAGTCAAAGCAGAAAAAGCTCGTTTGGCAAAATTAGAAAAAGAAAAAGCCGAACGTGCTGCAAAAGAAAAAGCAGAAAAAGAAAAAGCCAAAAATAAAGATGATGATTCCAAACGGGCGGCGTCAATTCTTGCGGGGAATTTTGATGAGCCTAAAAAACCCGAAACTAAAACCGAGTCTAAAAACGCAAATCAAAAATATATTATTTCCATCGGTGCGTTTTCTGATGAAAATAATGTCAAAAATTTACGCAAAAAGTTAGCCGATTTGAAAATCGTTTCTTACACAGAATCCATTGACGGCGGCAAGAAAATCCGCGTCCGAGCTGGGCCTTTTACTTCGGAAAAAGACGCTCAAAATGCGTTGAATAAAATGCAAGGCGGAGGAATTTCTGGGAAAATTTCTGCTATGAAATAACAAAATAAAAACACAAATTTCCACGAGAAATCGTAAAAATTTTTCAAAAAATTTTTCAAAAAATTTTTGGAAAATCTCGTGGAAAATATTTAGAAATATTAAAAAATACAAAAAAATGAATAACGTTTTTAAAAAAATTTTCGTCAATGGCTTATGGTCGCAAAATGCGTCTTTGGTGCAATTATTGGGCTTATGTCCGTTGTTAGCGATCACTACAAATGCAGTAAATGGAGTAATGCTTTCTCTGGCGACGCTGTTGGTGATGATAATTTCCAATGTGGCGATTTCCTCGCTGCGAAAATTCATTCCGCACGAAATCCGCATTCCGATTTTTATCTTGACGGTCGCCTCGTTAGTAACCGCCGTAGATTTGCTTTTCAACGCATTTTTTCACGATTTATATTTGGTGCTGGGAATTTTTATCCCGCTAATCGTAACCAACTGCATCGTGTTAGCCCGTGTAGAAGCGTTTGCCGCTAAAAACGCCGTCACAGAATCCGCTTTTGACGGCTTTGCAATGGGTTTAGGTTTGTTATGGACTTTATTTTTACTTGGTGGTCTGCGAGAAATCTTTGCCGCCGGGCAATTATTTTCCGGCATAGAAATGGTGCTTCCATCGTTATCGGCAATCAGAATTTTTCCGGAAAGTTATCCAAACGTCTTGTTATTTGCTTTGCCGCCCGGAGCGTTTTTGATGCTCGGATTTTTGATAGCCGCCAAAAATTTCATAGAAGATAAAAAAGCATAAAAAAGCATAAAAAAGCAAAATAAAAAATGTAATAAACAAATTTTCCACGAGATTTCTAAAAATTTTTTTGAAAATCTCGTGGAAAAGTTTTATTTTTGTTTTTATTTTTGAAATTTGCTTTTTATCCAAGCAAACATAATCGGCAACAACGAAATCACAATAATTCCGATGATTACAAACGATAAATTTTTCTTGACAAAATCTATATTGCCAAAAAAATAACCAAAACCGCACAAGCCGACAACCCATAAAATCGCACCAATGGAGTTATACAAAATAAATTGCAAATTATTCATCTTACCGATTCCAGCCACAAACGGAGCAAACGTCCGAAATAACGGCAAAAAACGAGAAATAATGATGGTTTTGCCACCGTGCTTTTCATAAAATTGTTGCGTTTTTTCTAAGGCTTGATAGTTAAAAATTTTGGAATTTTTGATTTTTTCTGAATTCAATAAACGATTTCCTAACGATTTGCCGATTTCAAAATTCACCAAATTGCCGATAAAAGCGGCGATAAATAAGACCAAAATCAGCGTGAAAATATCCATTCCGCCTTGACCTAAGGCAGCCAAGGCTCCGGCTACGAATAGCAAAGAATCGCCGGGCAAAAACGGAAAAATTACCAAGCCGGTTTCGGAAAAAATGATGATAAACAAAATGGCGTAAATCCATAATCCGTAAGTATTAACTAATTCGGTCAAATGGACGTCTAAATGTAAGACGATGTCTAAAAATTGCAGAAACAAGTCCATAAAAATTTTGCCTGAAAAGATAGAAAAAATATAAAAAAATTAAAAAAAAATTATTAAATGTTGCTTTTTTACCTATTTTCAAATTTGCTGATAATAATTTTATATTTTTGCAAAATTTTTATATAAATTTATTTATAATTTGCGTTCTTAATTTTTAAACAAACATTTAAAAGTTTTGATTTGATTTATATTTATATTTTTATTTTTTACTTTTTATAAAATTTAATTCAATTCAACACGATTAACTGAATTTAACTTTAACTTTAACTTTAACTTTAACTTTAATTCAATTTAATTTAATTTAATTCAATTTAACAATATTTCAATAAATTTTTATTCAAGGAAATTTTTTTATTATGAAAAAATCAGTCTTATTAGCCTCTTTATTTTTAGCATTAGGTTTAAGCGTTTCTGCTTGTGGCAAAAAAGATCCAGCTCCAGCTGTTGAAGAACCAGCAGTTAAACAATCTTCTGAAATGGCTCCTGCCGGTGAAGTTGCTCCAGCAAGCGAACCAGCTGCTGAAGCAGTAAAACCAGCTGAAGAAGCCAAACCAGCCGAAGAAGCAAAACCAACTGAAGAAGCCAAACCTGCTGAAGAAGCAAAACCAGCTGAAGAAGCAAAACCAGCTGAAGCAGCCAAACCAGCTGCTGAAGCAGTAAAACCAGCTGAAGAAGCCAAACCAGCCGAAGAAGCAAAACCAGTTGAAGCCGCTACCGACGCTGTTAAAGATGCAGTTAAAGACGCTGCTTCTAACGCTGTTGATTCTGCTGCTGATGCAATTAAAGATGCAATTAAAAAATAATAAGATTTTGTTTGTATAAAAACTAAATTTCTTAATTTTTTAAAATTTTCCACGAGAAATCCATAAAAATTTTTGGAAATCTCGTGGAAATTTTTTTATTTTTTATTTTTTATTTTTTATTTTTTTATTTTTATCTTTAATAATTTAATAATCACTCAAAAAAATTATGATTTTTATTCGCCTTATCGGATTTGTGCTGATATTTTTTATCGGCTTTTGTTTGATTTCTTATCTTTTTAACGGCAACAAAAAGTTTCTACATTTGGCTTGGAAAGCCATCACGCTGGTAGCAATTTTGATTCTGACCGTGTTCGGTTTATTAGTTTTGGAACGCTTCGCCATTGTCGTTTGGTGAAAATCTCAAAATCAAGCAAATTGGATATTATGCTGCGATTTGCTTTGAATTACTTTTTCTAACGCTGATTTCAATTTTGGATGCAAATTCATTTTGCTCGTCAAAAGTTGTAATTCGCTCAAAGTTTGATGCGAAAAAATATCGTCTTTATATGAAAAAATCGTATTAGTTTTTGCGTTCGCCTCTATATTTTCCGCACTATTCGCCGCCAAATTATTCATATTATTTATATGCAAATAATTCAAAATTGTCTGCGGCTGCACATAAATTTCTAACTGACAATTGCTATAATTTTTGAAACTCTGCCAAATCCGCCGAGAAATTCTGCCGGAAAGATTTCTGATTTTGGCGGAAACAATTCCATTGATAACGTGCAAAATTATGCTTTGCTGCGAAAAATTAAAAATTCGCACATAATTTTTGAAAACCGGCGGCAAAACTTCGTTCAACAAATCTTGCATTTGCGAAATAATTTTGATGCGATTAAAAATCTGCATTTTTACGGCGTCATTTGAATTGCGGTCAAAATTGCCGTTAAAACTGAATTGAAATAAGTTTTGCATATTGATTTGCTTTGATTGTTTGTATAAACATTTTTTCCACGAGATTTTTATAAAAATTTTTAGAAATTTTTAAAACTTTTTAAAAATTTTTTGAGATTTCTCGTGGAAAATTGTTTTTGTTTTGTTTTTGTTTTATTTTTTATTTTTTATTTTTTATTTTTTTACTTGTTCGCTAATTCTGCCAAAACGCCGTTCGCGTTGTTGATATGATGCAATTGCTAACTCAAATTCTTTGCTATCAAATTCTGGCCAGAGCGTGTCGGTGAAATAAAATTCGCTATACGCAAGTTGCCATAACAAAAAATTGCTGATGCGTTGCTCTCCGCCGGTGCGTATAAACAAATCCGGCTCTGGGGCAAATGATAATGACAAATATTTTTCCAAATCGCTTTCGCCAAAATCCGTTTTTGGATTTTGATTTTGCTGCTCGGCAAATAATTTATTCATTGCTTGAACCAAATCCCAGCGTCCGCCGTAATTTGCGGCAATCGTCAAATTTAATTTTTGCTTATCTTTTGTTTGCTCTTGAGCGTCCAAAATTAAGGTTTGCAATTTCTCGCTAAATTTTGAAATATCTCCAACAATTCGCAATCTCACATCGTGCTTTAATAAGCGTTTGACTTCTTTTTGTAAAGATTTTACGAATAAATCCATCAACATTGAAACTTCATCGGCTGGACGACGCCAGTTTTCCGAAGAAAATGCGAAAACCGTCAGAAATTCAATGTTGTTATTTAATGCGAATTCCACGCAATTTCTCAAAGCATCCACGCCTTTGATGTGCCCAGCAAAACGCGGCAGAAATCGCTTTTTTGCCCATCTGCCGTTGCCATCCATAATGATAGCAACGTGTTTAGGTATTTGTAATTGTTCGGCAGAAATATTTGGGATTTCTTGCGTGGAACTACGAAATTTTGTCAAAAAAGACATTTTTTGTTTTTTGCGTTAAATTTTAAATTTGCATTAACTCGGCTTCTTTTTCGCTCAACATTTTGTCTATGTTGGCGATATATTTGTCGGTGATTTTTTGGATTTGCTCTTGGGCTTTGCGTTCTTCGTCTTCGGAGATTTCCGTTTTCTTTTGAGCGTCTTTGAGTTGATTATTTGCATCACGGCGTAAATTTCTCACGGCGACTTTGGCATTTTCGCCTTCTTGCTTGACGATTTTTGTCAAATCTTTACGGCGTTCTTCGGTTAGCATAGGCATCGGGACGCGAATTAAATCGCCTTGAGATGACGGATTCAAACCCAAATCAGAATCGCGGATGGCTTTTTCTACTTTGGCACTCATATTTTTATCCCAAACTTTTACGCCCAAAGTTCTGGCATCC
Source organism: Dechloromonas aromatica (nom. nud.) (assembly GCA_004555545.1). Lineage (GTDB taxonomy): Bacteria > Pseudomonadota > Gammaproteobacteria > Burkholderiales > Rhodocyclaceae > SFHR01. The sequence goes on along the minus strand of SFHR01000028.1, from coordinate 11,052 downwards.
AAAACGGTCACGTTGCCAACTTGATTGATAGGCACTTCGGAGCCGTAATTTTCTACTTTTACGTGATCCAAAAGTCCAGCGTGAGCACGTCCTGTGCGAATTTTTTGTAAATCTAATCGTAAATTTTCTAACGATTTTTGCATTTTGCTTTCAATGTTATTTTTTAAATTTGCAATGTCCATAGTTTGTAAATGTTTGTTGTTGTGAATTTTTGTAGTTGTAAATTTGTATATAAAAATAAAATTTTTTGAAATTTTTTAAAAATGTTGAATTTTAAGAAAGATTTTAAAAAAATTTTTTAAAATCTCGTGGAAATTTTTTGTTGCTAATAATAATATCTAACATCTAAACATAATCAAGCAAATACAAAAATACAAAAATACAAAAATACAAAAATACAAAAATACAAAAAAATCAAAAAAATCAAATCAAATCAGATCAAAAAATGAAACAAGCCAAAACTTTAATATTTGCAACTGCTTTATGCTCTTTATTTTTCAGCGGTTGTAGCGATAAACAAGATCAAGCCCAACAAAAACCTATGGCAATGCCAGTTCATATGATTGTTGCCAAAGCGATTTCTTTGCCGTATTCTTTGGAGGAAATGGCTCAAACCGAAGGTGCTAAAGAAACCGAAGTCCGTGCCAGAGTCGGCGGAATTTTAATGAAACGCCTTTATGATGAAGGTAGTGCGGTCAAGAAAAATCAACCGCTATTCCAAATTGACGAAGCCCCTTACAAAATTGCCTACTCCCAAGCACGTGTAAAATTAGAACAAGCTGTCCGCGAAGAAAAACGGCTCAAAGGTTTGGTTGCTAAACAAGCGGTCTCGCAAAAAGAATACGACGATTCTTATTCCGCAAGATTAGTAGCTCAAGAAGAATTAAATCAAGCAAAATTAAATTTGGAATGGACAACAGTCCGTGCCCCAGTTGAAGGCGTAACCGGACGTGCCACAAAATCTGAAGGTAGTTTGGTTACAACCGGAGCTGATAGTTTATTGACTTCCATTTATCAAAACGATCCTATTTGGGTGCGTTTTGGTTTGAGTGATAGCGTTCTTGATGCAACTTCTGGCAAGAAAGGAGATCTAACGGGAATTGAATTGATTCTGCCAAATGGCAAAGTTTATTCAGAAAAAGGCAAAATCAACTTTTTGGCTTCCACGGTTGATACGGTTTTGGGAACGCGTCAATTACGTGCCGAATTTGCAAATCCAAAAGGCGAATTATTGCCGGGTCAATTTGTGAGAATTCGTTTGATTGGACCAGTACGCAATAATGTATTTTTGGTTCCGCAAACGGCAGTTGTGCAAACGGAAAAAGGTTATTTGTTGATGATTGCTGATAAAAATAACAAAGTTGAAGCTCGTCCGGTGGAAGTTGCGGAATGGCACGGCACAGATTGGGTTATCACTGGCGGATTGAAACAAGGCGATCGCATTATTATTGATAATTTGATGAAATTGAGAACCGGTGCCGAAGTTATGGACGCCGCAGTTTTAGAAAAGAAACAACAAGCTCAACAGCCGCAACAGCAAAAAGTAGAACAAAATAAAGAAAATAAAGAAAATAAAGAAAATAAAGAAAGCAAAGATAACAAAGAAACTAAAAAATAATAAAAAATAATAAAAAATAAAAATTTTCCACGAGAAATCTAAAAAAATTTTTGCAAATCTCGTGGAAAAAATTTGAAAGCACAATTTTATGAGTCCAAAGTTTTTTATTAGCCGTCCAATTTTTTCTGCGGTGATTTCTATTATTATCGTTTTGGCTGGATTGATTTCCGCACAAACTTTGCCGGTTGCTCAATATCCGCAAATTTCTCCGCAAACGGTTACAATTGCCGCTTCATATCCGGGTGCATCTGCCGAAACTTTATCCAGAACCGTTGCCGCTCCGATTGAGCAAAAATTGCAAGGTTTAGATAATTTAATGTATTTTAGTTCCACATCCTCTTCCAACGGTTCCTTAAGCATAACGGTGACTTTTGATATTACTTCCGACCCGGATATGAACACGGTCAACGTAAATAATCGCGTCAAACAAGCCGAACCATCTTTGCCAGAAATCGTACGTAAATTAGGCATAACCGTAGAAAAACGTTCCTCAAATATTTTGCAATTAGTAACTTTGGTTGCAGACCCAAAACGTTATAACAAATTATTTTTATCAAACTACGCCACGTTAAATATCATTGATGATTTGAAACGTATTCCAGGCGTTGCTGATGTAAAAAATTTTGGAGCTCAAGATTATTCAATGCGGATTTGGTTACAGCCAGATAAAATGGCTCAACTTGGCGTGACAACTTCAGAAATCGCCGCCGCAATTAACGAACAAAATGCTCAAAACGCAGCCGGAAAAATCGGACAAGAACCGACAACTTCGGAGCAAAAATTAACTTATACCGTCACCGCCAAAGGACGTTTATTAACTGAAGAAGAATTCGGTGATATTGTGATTCGTGCTGGTGGATCATCAGGTTTATTGCGTATCAAAGACGTTGCCAGAGTTGAACTTGGTGCATATTCTTATGAAGAAGTCAGCACTTTGGACGGAACGCCAAACGTGGCTTTGGGGATATTTTTGCAGACCGGAGCAAATGCTTTGGAAGTTGCTCAAAGTGTCCGCGATAAAATGGACGAAATCAGCACACGTTTCCCAGAAGGCGTAACGCACGATGTTACTTTTGATACGACTTTATTCGTTGATGCATCTATTGAAGAAGTTATAGACACTTTGGTTGAAGCTTTGTTATTGGTGTTGATTGTTGTTTATTTATTTTTACAAAATATCAAAGCAACAATTATTCCGATGATTGCGGTGCCGATTTCTTTGATTGGAACTTTTGCCGGTCTATGGGTGTTTGGTTTTTCTATCAATACTTTGACCTTGTTTGCTTTGGTTTTGGCGATTGGGATCGTTGTGGATGATGCGATTGTCGTGTTGGAAAACGTCGAGCGTTTGATGTCGGAAAAAGGTTTGAACGCCTTTGATGCCTCCGTAGAAGCAATGCACGAAGTTTCCGGCGCCGTTGTGGCGATTGTGTTGGTGTTATGTTCTGTGTTTATTCCGGTTTCATTTTTGGGCGGAATCACCGGACGGTTATATCAACAATTTGCGGTGACCGTTTCAATTTCTGTTGTTATTTCCGGAATTGTTGCCTTAACGCTTACTCCGGCTTTATGTGCTTTGTTATTAAAAGGCGAGGAACATAATGATAAAAATAAAAACAGCGGCGGTTTGTTATCAGCATTTTTCAAAGCATTTAATATCGCTTTCCAAAAATTTACAAATTCTTATACCAGCGTGGTTAGTTTTACTTTAAAACATAGTTTTATCGGCTTGGTAGTATTTTTTGGAATAGTTGGTTTGCTATATTTCTTGATAAAAATTGTGCCTACAAGTTTTGTTCCGCCAGAAGATCAAGGATATTTGATTGCATCGGTATCATTGCCAGATGGTGCAGTATTGTCAAGAACTGAAAAAACCGGCGAAGATTTTTCGGCATTTATGCGGACAAATCCGGGCGTGGCTCATACTATCAATATTTCCGGCTTTGATATGATTGGTGGTGGAGAAAAATCTAATGCCGGAACGATTTTTGTGCCTATGAAAGATTGGTCTTTGCGGACTAATGAGCCACTTGATGTAACTCAACAAAAATTCACCGGCTACGGAATGACTTTGCCAGACGGAATTGCAATGGCGTTTAATCCACCGGCAATTCAAGGTTTGGGAACCGCCGGTGGTTTTGAGTTATATTTGCAAAATCGTGACGACGGCGATCCGATTAAATTAGCAGAAAAATTACAAGCGTTTATTGCTGAATTGAATAAACAGCCGGAATTAGTTAATGTTACGACTTTTTATCGTGCGAATGTTCCGCAACTTTATATAGAAGTTGATGAAGCCAAAGCAATGTCGTTGGGAGTTCCGCTTTCTGATGTTTATGCAACTTTGCAAAGCACTTTGGGTGCGTTATATGTCAATGATTTCAACAAATCCGGACGCGTTTTCAAAGTGCAATTACAAGCCGAGCCAAAATATCGTCAAAAACCTGACGACATAGGCAAAGTGTATGTAAAAAGTTCAACCAGCGGAAAAATGTTACCGATTTCTGCATTTAGTCAGGTTAAAACGATTTTTGGCCCTGAACAAATAGAAAGTTTCAACGGCTTTATTGCCGCCAAATTGATGGGTAATGGAGCACCTGGGGTCAGTTCCGGACGGGCGATTGAAATCGTTGAGCAAGTTGCCGAAAAAACTCTGCCGGACGGTTATGTTATTGCTTGGACAGGTCAAGCATATCAAGAAAAAGCCTCGTCGGGTTCCTCTACGGTTGCTTTGACTTTCGCCGTGATTATGGTATTTTTGATTTTGGCTGCTCAATATGAACGTTGGTCATTGCCGATTGCCGTTTTGATGGCAGTTCCGTTTGCTCTTTTTGGTGCGTTGTCGGCGGTGTTTATTCGCGGTATGCCGAACGATGTTTATTTCCAAATCGGTTTAGTCGTGTTAATCGGCTTGGCTGCCAAAAATGCTATTTTGATTGTGGAATTCGCCGTGCAGCAATACGAAAAAGGAATGTCTATGATTGACGCGGCTCTTGAAGCAGCAAAATTGCGTTTTCGTCCGATTGTGATGACTTCATTGGCTTTTGTGTTGGGCGTGGTACCGTTGGTTAAGGCAACTGGTGCCGGAGCGGCTTCTCGGCAATCTATGGGAACCGGCGTTTTTGGTGGAATGTTGGCTGCAACATTTATTGCTACGATTTTCATTCCGTTATTTTTCAAGTGGTTTGAAAAAACTCGCAAAGAAAATGAAACTAAAACGAAAGATAATGATGAAAAAGAAAAAGGTGGCAAAACATTTGTGATTACTAAAAACACAGATAACACATAAGCAATGTTTATTGTTTAAACATTTAAACATTTAAACATTTGAATATTTTCCACGAGAATTCAAAAATATTTTTTAAAATCTCGTGGAAAATTTTATATTTATATATTTATAAATAATAAATAATAAATAATAAATAATAAATAATAAATAATAAATAATAAATAATAAATAATAAATAATAAATAATACTTTTTTAATTTTTAAAAACTCAAAGAAATATATGTTTGATTTAGTTAGAAATAATAAAAAAATAGTCCAAATTTTCTTATTGTTAATTTGTTTGCCTTTTGTATTTTTTGGCGTAGAAAGTTATGTTAATCGCAGCCCAAATAGTGAAGGAGTCGCTCAAATAAATGACTTTGTAATTTATCCGCAAATGTTTGATAATGCTTTACGTGAACGGCAAAATCAATTACGTATTCAATTAGGTGACAGCTATGATAGTAGCAAAACAAATACCAAACAATTCAAGTTGGAAGTATTAAATAGTTTGATTAACGAACAATTATTATTGCTTGAAGCAAAACGCTTAAAACTATTTGTTTCCGACGAACAAGTCCGCCAAGCAATTAGTGAGATTGATGCTTTTTATGATGATAATGGCAATTTTTCTACGGAGAAATATAATCAACTTTTATCCGCACAAGGATTATCTGCGGCAATGTTTGAAAATGATGTCCGCAAAACATTATTACAAAGACAATTAGTTGGAACTATTGTTAAAACTTCCATAAAATCTAATACATTATTGCAAAAATATTTCTTTGAATATAATGATAAATATGTTGGCAAATTGTTATCATTTCCAGCAGAAAACTATAAAAGTAAAGTAGTTTTTACCGATGAGTTAATCAAAAAATATTATGAAGAACATAAAAATAATTTCGTTAGTCCAGCAAGAATTAAAGTTGATTATTTGATTTTTTCTGATAAAACTATCAGCGATAATTTAACAAGTAATCAAATTAGTGACGAAGAAATAAATAATTATTATCAAAGTAATTTGCAAAAATTTACCAGCGTAGAAGAACGCAAAGTAAATCATATTTTGTTTAATAAAGATGATAAAAGTAAAGCCGAAGAAATTTTGCAAACATTGTTAAAAAATTCGCAAAATTTTGCCGAAGTCGCTAAAAATAATTCTATTGATCCGATATCTGCAAAAAATGGTGGAGATGTGGGTTTTATAAAAAAAGATTTTGAAATAAGTAATATTGCTGATGCGGCTTTTCAAATCAAAAATAAAGGTGATATTTTCCCGCAGTTAATAGAAACTAATTTCGGTTTGCATATTTTGCAATTAACCGATATAAAAGCCAAAATGCAGCAACCTTTGGCAGATGTAAAAAATGAAATTATTAACATTTTGAAAGCCCAAAAAGCTCAAAAATTATTTGCAGAACAATCTGAAAATTTCACTAATTCAGTTTATGATCAAGCTGATAGTTTGGAGCCAACTGCTAAACAATTTAATTTGAAAATTCAACATACAGATTGGATTAGTCAAGGCGATTTGATTGCTGATGATGGCGAAAAATATGCGTTTATAACTCCAAAATTGGCAGATACTTTATTTGATAAAAATTTCATTGAAGAAAAGCGTAATTCTGATGCTATTGATATTGGAAATAATGCCTTAGTTTCTGCAAGAATTGCCGCTTATGAAGATAAAAAACAACAATCATTAAGTGCCGTAGAAAATGAAATTAAAGAAATTTTGATGCAACAAGAAGCATTGAAATTAGCAAAAAAAGATGTTGATGATTTGTTAAATAACAAAGAATTATTAAGCAAAAATTTTGCAAATAAAAGTAAAGAAAATACTTTTGAAATTTCGCAAATGAGTGTTTTGGAACATACTGATTCCAAAGTTTTTCATCCGGAAATTGTAAGAACTATTTTGAGTTTTCCCAAAAATAAAACTAAACAATTACCTTTATATAAATCGGTTGAAATAGTTGATAATAATAATCCTAATAATAATGGTTATTATTTGATTCAGTTGGAAAATATTATCAGCAAAAATGATGGCAAAAATAATATTGTTATCAACAATCAAACTGAACCGACTTATATGCATTTGTTTAATCTTATTGATGAAAATTATACCGGTTCTTATTTTCAACAATGGATTATTGCTTTACGTAATAAATATAATGTAAAAATCAACGAAAAAGCATTGGAAGATAATAAATAAATAAATAAATAAATATATTAAATAATATATTAAATAATATATAAAAATACATAAAAATTATGTTTGCTTTACAAGATTTATTAGATAAAGAAATCAAAAATAATGTCAAAATTGCTTTGGCAGAAGATGTTGGAGAAGGCGATTTGACTGCTGATTTAATCCCGCAAGATCAAATTGCAAATGCTAATGTAATTTGTCGCGAAAACGCCGTAATTTGCGGAATTCAGTGGTTTAATAATGCTATTTTATTATTGGCAAAACAACTTAATCAGCAAAATAGTAATCAAAATAGTAATTTACAAAATATACAAAAAAATATACAAATTGATTGGTTTTGTAAAGATGGAGATTTTGTCGCCGCTAATACGCTTTTATGCAAAATTAGTTGTCCAGCAAAAATACTTTTATCTGCGGAACGTACTGCGTTAAATTTTTTGCAAACTTTAAGCGGAGTTGCTACTAAAACTAAACATTTTGTTGATATTGTAAAAAACTCAACAAATGGCAGTAGTCAAAGCCAAATTGTTGATACGCGAAAAACTATTCCCGGTTTGCGGATTGCCGAAAAATATGCGGTTTATTGCGGCGGCGGACAAAATCATAGAATTGCACTTTGGGACGCTATTTTGATTAAAGAAAATCATATTATTGCAGCCGGTGGAATTGCTAACGCTATGCAGAAAGCGAAAATTATCGCCGAACAAAATGATAATCGTTGTAAATTTATTCAGGTTGAAGTGGAAAATTTGCAAGAGTTAGAAACCGCTATAAATTGCGGTGCCAAAATGATTTTGTTAGATAATTTTTCCGTCGAAGATTTATATAAAGCCGTTGAAATTGCCAAAAAAAATCAACAAAATCTCGTGGAAAATAGCGAAAAAATCATTTTAGAAATCAGCGGAAATGTCAATGAAAATACTTTGCCAGAATTAGCAAAAATTGGTATAGACAGAATTTCTATTGGTGCTTTGACCAAAGATATAAAATCTATAGATTTATCAATGCGATTTGTTTAGTAATAAATTTAGTAAAAATTTTAGTAATAAAAGTAATAAAAGTAATAAAAGTAATAAAAGTAGGATGCAAAATAGTAATCTTTATAATTTGCGTAATTTTTCCGGAGGTCCCGGAGTTCTTCCTCAATGCGTTTTGCAACAATTATCAGAGGAAATTATCAACGTTCCTGAAATGAATTTATCTTTATTAGGAATCAGTCATCGCAGCGATTGGTTTGCTAATGTAGTCGTTGAATTAGAACAACGATTTTTGCAGTTATTAAACTTATCTGCCGATGAATATAAAGTATTATTTTTGCAAGGCGGAGCAACGCAACAATTTGCACAAATTCCATATTATTTTTATGATTATAACAAACAAGCAAAACCCGAATATATAGTTAGTGGTTATTGGAGTAGATTAGCGTTTGTGGAAGCTCAAAATATTATTTCTAATAATCATAAAATACAAAATCCTATCAACAAAATTTGGGACGGAGAAAATATAAAATTTGAGCATTTGCCCAGCCAAAATGACATTGTTTGCAACGATAATGCTGCTTATTTGCATTATATTTCAAACGAAACTGTTGAAGGTTTGCAGTTCAATTTTATACCTAATGAAAATAGCAAAAATCCAAATTTACTACGCATTATTGATATGTCATCGGACTTACTATCGCGACCGATAGAAGCAAATAAATTTGGTATTATTTACGCACACGCTCAAAAGAATCTTGGTCCCGCTGGAATTACGGTTATTATAATCCGCAAAAATCTATATGAAAACAAGCAAAATTTAGGTTGGTGTTCTGCGTTTGATTATTATAAACAAGCCGAAAAAAATTCCATTTATAACACGCCGCCGGTGTTTGCAATTTATACTACTTTGTTGGTTTTGCGTTGGATGCAAAATGAAATAGGTAACTTGCAAAATATGGAAAAAATTAACAATCAAAAAGCGGCTTTGTTATATAACGTCTTGGATGAAATTTATCAACAAAATCAGTTTTATATTCCACAAGTTCCGGAAAAATATAAAGAATCACGCTCAATAATGAATGTTAGTTTCCATTTACAAAATGCAGAAATAACTCAAAAATTTTTGCAACAAGCCGAACAACAAGCTAAATTATTTGGTTTGAAAGGACATCGTTCTTTGGGCGGAATTCGTGCATCAATTTATAATGCAATGCCGTTGAAGTCGGTTGAATTGTTAGCAGATTTTTTACGCGATTTTTGGAATAAAAATAAATAAAAAAAATAAGCATAGTTTCCACGAGATTTCTAAAAAATTTTTTAGATTTCTCGTGGAAAAAATGTGAGAAGTAAAGAAAAAAGTAAATAAAAAAGTAAATAAAAAAGTAAATAAAAAAGTAAATAAAAAAGTAAATAAAAAAGTAAAGAATGTTATTAAGTAGTTTTTTTTTGGTTATTTCGTATTTAATCGGCTCGGTATCTTTTGCCATTATTGTTAGCAAAATTTTTGGTTTAAATGATCCGCGAAATTATGGATCTAAAAATCCTGGAGCTACAAATGTGCTGCGTAGTGGCAAAAAAATTGCCGCTTTATTAACATTGTTGGGCGATAGTTTGAAAGGTTATTTTGTCGTATCACTGGCGTTGAAATTTTTGCCAAATGATAACTATAATGAATTGTTAGTTGCCTTAATGGGATTATGTGCTTTTTTAGGGCATATTTTTCCGGTTTTTTATAAATTTAAGGGCGGAAAAGGCGTAGCAACGGCAGCTGGAATTTTATTTGCGATAAATTTTTATTTAGGTATTTTTACAATTTTAACTTGGTTAGTAGTAGCGATTTTTACAAGATATTCATCATTATCAGCGTTAATTGCTTCTATTGTTGCTCCGTTGATCTGCTGGTATATATGCGGCGATATTATAGATAGTCCATTTACGGCAGTAGTAATAATAATGGCAGTTATTTTAATTTACAAACATAAAGACAATTTAAAGCGATTATTTAGCGGTGAGGAAACAAAAATAAAAATATAAAAAAGTATAATAAAAAATAATTTTTCCACGAGATTTCTAAAAATTTTTATAGAATTCTCGTGGAAATTTGTTTATTATTTAATTAAACGTTAAAAGCATTACCATTTTCATCAACAAAAGGAAAATCATTTACTTTTGCGTCTATGATTTTTTGCAGTAGTTCTTTATTATCAACGTTCAAAAATAAATCATTTTCGCAGTGATTAGTAAAGTAATTTTTTCGCTGTTCTTTACTTAAATTTATGCACTTATTAACTTGCTGAATCAGAGCGTTAATATTATAAGCAAAAAATACTTTGTCTCTTTGAATTTCTACAAAATTATTAACAGTTTCATTTGTATTAACTACATTTTTTGGAATGTAATAAATCGGTGGCATTGCCTTATTTATTAAGTATGTAATTCCGCCGGTAGAACCATCAGAAATTAGTATATCACATTGATTATAAAAATCGTTAGAACTCTGACCACTATTATCAATTTTAAAGTTAGTAACGTTTGCAGAAAATATGTTTAGTAATTCAAAAACTTCTGACGAAATTGATGGGTTAAATATATACGGACGCAAGATAATTTTTGCCAAAGGAAAGTTTTGTAACAAAGCAGTTAATAGCTTGTCTATATCAAACAAAGAAATTCCTTGCACTATTGTTTCTGGAGATGTTGGCAATAAACCGATTACTAAATTTCCGGTATTATACTTTTCCACGAGATTTTGATTTTTATTTTCAAAAATATTATTTAGTTTCTCGTGGAAATTTGTGAAATCTAACTTTAATGGAAAAGTAGGTGGTAAAAATGTTTTTCGTTTTACTAATCTATTGTAAGCTCTATAATTATTTTGTCTCAAAATTAGTAATCAAATTAGTAATAAAAATAGTTTCCACGAGATTTTCAAAAAATTTTTTGGTTTTCTCGTGGAAAATATTTATTTTTA
>SFHR01000027.1 GCA_004555545.1 Dechloromonas aromatica (nom. nud.) | reverse complement strand
CCGAGGTAATGAATATGAATATTTTGATTGTTCCCGACTCATACAAAGGCACTTTGACCTCCGTTGAAGTTGCCGAAACAATTAAATCCACTTTTTGATAATCTCCAATCTGGTATACCTCGATAATATTTCCCTTCACAACATACAACAATTCACCGATGTAGACTCCTCTGGCCGCCTGGTATCCGCTGCCATTAATCTGCTCTTTCATACGGCAGTCGAAGCCTTTTTTCTCAAGTTCCTGGAGCGAATCAAGGTTCTTCTTTTCAAGATACTCATAGATGCCGCAGAGATGCTCCTTGACGCGCTTGTCGCCAAATTCATAGACCTTGGTGACCAGTCCGTCGAGGAAGTCACGGTCGTGCGAAACCAAGATGAGAGTGCCGTCGTAGTCCTTGAGCGCCTGCTTCAGGATGTCCTTGGTCTTCATGTCGAGGTGGTTGGTAGGCTCGTCGAGGATGAGAAGGTTGACAGGCTGGAGCAGCAGCTTGACCATGCAGAGGCGCACGCGCTCGCCTCCCGACAGCACCTTGACTTTCTTCTGTGTGTCCTCGCCACCAAACATGAAAGCGCCCAGGAGGTCGGAGATCTTCTTGCGGATCTCGCCCACTGCAATGTCGTCGATGGTCTGATAGACGGTGAGTTCCTCGTCGAGCAACGAAGCCGAGTTCTGTGCGAAATAGCCAATCTGCACGTTGTGTCCGACGGTGAGCTGACCGGTGTGCTCAATCTCGTTCATGATGGCCTTGACCATAGTCGATTTGCCCTCACCGTTCTTGCCCACGAATGCTATCTTCTCGCCTCGTTCGATCATGAAGGTAGCGTGGTCGAAGATGTTGTCTTCGGGCTTGAGTGGCTTGGTGTAGCCTGCGCCCATATCGTCGCATATCACAGGATAGGTGCCGCTGCGTGGCGATGGCGGGAACTTCAGGCGGAGAGCCGATGTGTCTTCCTCATCGACCTCAACCAGTTCGAGCTTCTCAAGCCACTTGACCTTGCTCTGCACCTGATAGGTCTTGGAATAGGTGCCCTTGAATCGCTCGATAAACTCCTTTGCCTCGGCAATCTGCTTCTGCTGATCCTCGTATTGCTTCTGCTGCTGTGCACGGCGTTCCTTGCGAAGCTCAAGATAATGAGAGTATCGGGCCTTGTAGTCGTAGATGCGGCCGAGAGTGACCTCGATGGTGCGGGTGGTGATGGTATCGACAAACTTGCGGTCGTGACTGATGAGCACCACTGCCATTGGGCTGTTGATGATGAACTCCTCAAGCCAGCCTATTGACTCGATGTCGAGATGGTTGGTAGGCTCATCGAGAAGCAGCACGTCAGGGTTCTGGAGCAGAAGCTTTGCCAGTTCGATGCGCATGCGCCAGCCACCGCTGAATTCCGAAGTAGGGCGGTCGAAGTCGCTTCGCTTGAAGCCGAGACCCAACAGAGCCTTCTCGACATCCTCCTCAAAGTGAGTCATGTCGATGGCATAGAACTTCTCGCTCATCGCGGTGACCTTCTCGATCAGTGCCATATAGTCGTCGCTCTCATAGTCGGTGCGTGTGGCAAGCTGATTGTTCATCTCGTCGATCTCTGCCTCCATTGCCTTAAGATGAGCGAATGCCTGACAAGCCTCCTCGAACACCGTGCGATGGTCTTCGGTCATGAGGTGCTGAGGCAGGTAGCAGATGGTGCAGTCCTTGGGTGCAGAGACTGTGCCTCGGGTGGCTTGCCTTACGCCGGCAAGGATCTTGAGCAAGGTCGATTTGCCAGCACCATTCTTGCCCATCAGTGCGATGCGGTCTTTCTCGTTGATTACAAACGAAATGTCCTTAAACAGAGTCGTTCCTCCAAATTCGACTGTCAGTCCGTCAATACTTACCATTTATGAAATATTTATGTGTTATTTGTCAATAATTTTGTGCGCAAAGGTAAGTATAATTTTTCTCTTTTCCAATTTTCAAAATACTATTCTTTTGGCAAAATTTTGAATGAAAATTTAAACATTGCTCATAGTGCAAAAATTTTATTTTCTGGGAACGCCAAAAAAATTCTCGCCGACGCTGATTTGATTTTTATCACGCGTCCTTCGTTTTTGGCTGATGGTACGGCAAAATTTTTGGAAAATAATTTGCTCAAACCTTTGCAAAAACCCTTGAAAATCTGTTTGATGCCGGGAAATAATGGGGCTGAATTTGCTTACCGCAATTTGACAAAAAATCTCGGCGTTGAACTTTTTGCCTTACAGCGTGTGCCAAGCGTTGCCCGAATCGTCCAAAATTTAGATTCCGTGCAATGTAGCGGTTATAGAAAGCAGTTGCAGATTGCGAATTTGCAGAGCCAAAAATTTAATGTCGCCGAAAATCAAAAAATTATGGAAAATATTTTCCAAATGGAAACCGCGATTTTGCCGCATTTTCTCAATGTTTCGCTCACGCCGGGCAATAATATTTTGCATACTTCGCGGCTATTTTGTTTGTTCAAAGATTTTGTGGCGTCAAAATCTTATGCAAAACTGCCGTTGTTTTATGAAAATTGGGACGACCAAAGTAGTCAAACGCTGCTCCAAATGGACGACGAATTAGCAGCAATTTCGGCAAAATTAAATTTGCAAATCGTGCCGTTACGCCAACATTACGCCGATTTAACCGAAAATAACAGAATTCAAACGCCGCAACAATTGACGCACAAATTACAAAGCATACGCTCATTGCAAGGGCTGAGAACGCCGAGTAAAAAAGTCGCCGAAAATAAATTGCTGCCAGATTTTTCCTCGCGATATTTTTGTGATGATTTTGCGTTCGGACTGAAATTTTTGTTGCAAACGGCAAAGTTGTTAAATGTAGATTTGCAAACTTCCGAGCGAGTTTTTGCTTGGTATAAAAATTTGAATTTGCAACAGTCCGAATTTGATTTTTCAAATTACCAAATCAATTCTTTGCAAGATTTTTTTGATTATTACAAATAAAAAAATAAAAAAATACAAAAATAAAAAATAAATTTTTCCACGAGAAATTCCAAAAAATTTTTGGGAATTCTCGTGGAAAATTTTTATTTAAATAATTAACTAACTAACTGGCTAACTAACTGGTTTTATTTGCTCTAAACAAAGTTCTATTTTTTGGCACATTTCCGCAGTAAAAGGGTAATTCCAACGATTTTTTAATTGCGTGTAATAATTGAGTGCTTTGGCATATTTTCTTTGGCGGAAAGCTTCGTGCATACGGATGGAGCCAAAATAAAAAACTGCTAATTGTGAACTTTGAGGAATATTCGGACAATTTAGTAATGAATCCCAAACGCTAATGTGTTCATTCCAATTTTTTCCATATAGTTCTGTTAAATATAATTTTGTATTACTTGGAACGTAATATTCTTTGTTATTTAATTTTGCTTTGATAGTTGTAAATTCTGAATGTTTCCAAAAAAAATCACAAAGTTTAGTATTTAAACCCGTATATAAAAAATTGTCTTTTTTATAATGCAAAAATATATCAGTTACCATTCCATTTTTTTTATCACTAACTCCTATATTTAGGATATTTTTACTTAAATCGCATTCAGCAATTTTAGTGCAATAAAATTTTTCATTTGTAGATATTATGTTTATGATGTTAATCACATCATCATTATTATTTACAATAATGCCTATATCAGTATCTTTATCATAATCCATTAACTTTCCGTCACGATATAAACCTAACAAACTTCCAGTGCATGGGAATGCTTGAATATTATTTGCATTTAAAAAATCTAACAATGAATCAAGGTGCTCTTTATAAATTTCTATTGGAAAAATAGTATCACGTTTAACATCTATATTTTTATCGGTAACGTTTAAAGTTAATGTTGCATTTTTACTACATTCCCAAAATTTATCTACATCGCCAACAAATTTAAAGTAAAAATCTGCCAAAAAACTCCAGTCAAAACTTGTCTGAGCGTGATTATAAATATAGTCAATTTCTTGCAAAATAATCGCATTACTTTCCGCCAAAGTTAATGTAAAATCATCATTAAATTTAACTTGCATCAAAAATAAAATATATTGCATATGATATTCTATTACATACGGAAAAGTTGATATTAAATATTGCAATAAAATATGACGTTCTTTTGATAATTTGAAATCTTCAAATAAGCAAATCAAAGTCAAAAAAGTTTGATGATTAAAATATAAATGTTTGTTTAAATTAAAACTCTGCCATAACAAATTTACCGCTTTGAGATTATCATTTTTAGATAAAAAATAAATACCTTTGGCAAAAATTGCTAAATCATTATTTATCAAATCAAAATCAAAATTTTGCGTTATAGTATTCAAAAAATCATTGTCTTTAAAATTTGTCGCAACTAATAAAGCAAACGCTTTCAAATTTTTACTTTTAATATTATTTATATTTTTAATAAATTCGCGTTTAAAACGGTTATAAACATTTTTTTTGCTTTGAATTAAATTCAAAATTTCGCTATTACTTTGCGGAAAATTTTTTAATTCATTAACTATAGAATCTAAATAATTATTATTCATTTACTAAATTCCTTTTTAACTATTTAATACTTTAATTATTTAATTTTTTCCACGAGAATTTTCAAAAATTTTTTGAGATTTCTCGTGGAAAATTTGTGTTTTTTAATGTTTATTTTTTACTTACTTTTCCATTTTTCTTCGCTATTTTCTGTTGGCGATTCCTCTTCGGCGTTGTATGCTTTTCTTGTTTCATCAAAATAAATTCGCGTTAATAATTCTGCGACAACACCAGTGGTTATAAATTGCAAACCGGCTAATAAACCTAAGATTCCCAAAAATAGCAATGGACGCTGCCCGATACTTTCTCCCAAAATTATTTTTACATATAAAAGCCAAGCAAAAATAATTGATGCAATACTACTTAAAAATAAACCGATGCTGCCGAAAAAATGTCCGGGACGATCGCGGAATTTCATAAAAAAATAAACCGCTAACAAATCTAAAATCACCCGAAACGTCCGCGAAATGCCATATTTGGAAACACCGGCAGTTCTGGCGTGATGCGTTGTTGGTTCTTCGGCGATTTTGCTCGGCGAGGTGACGGTTGCTAACCAAGCGGGAATAAAGCGATGCATTTCACCATAAAGGCGAATTTTTTTGATAATTTTGGCACGGAACGCTTTCAAACTGCAACCATAATCACGCAGTTTGACGCCGGTTAATTTAGCGATCAGTTTGTTAGCAATTTTGGAAGGAATTTTGCGTAAAAATAAACCATCTTGACGATTTTTTCTCCAACCGGCAACAAGATCCAAGTTTTCATTTAACAAACGACGAACTAACTTTGGAATATCATTTGGTTCATTTTGCAAATCTCCGTCCATTGTAACAATTACATCTCCACGAGCAAAATCTATTCCGGCTTGCATAGCGGCAGTTTGCTTGAAATTTCGCGTCAATTCAATAATTCGCACGTGATTTCCATATTGTTGTTGAGCTTGTTTGGCTTTGCTTACTGTTGCATCAGAACTGCCATCATCAACCAACAATAACTCCCATTTAAACTCAAAATCTTGCAAAGCCGAGTGAATTCGGTCAATCAAATTGATAACATTTTCTTCTTCGTTGTATAACGGAACTACGACTGAAATTTTGTGTTCTTCCATAATTTTATCTTGTATGTTTGTAGCAAATTTTTCATTTTTCCACGAGATTTTAATTTTTATTTTTGATTTTTATCTTTGATTTTTATCTTTGATTTTTTTATAATTAGGGCGTTTCTATCTTTTTTATTCTTTGTCCTTTGTTTTATTTTGCAGATTTAGCAAATTTCGCAGATTTGCAACATTTTTCTTTTTATTTCTTCTATACGAACAATAACAACAAATCAATAAAAAATAAAAAAGGTGATGCAAATGAACTACTTACCAACAATTTCATCGACGGTTGCAAATATTTATATTGCTCCAAATTCGGCATACAGAAACAATGCCGAAGTAAATAACAACAATAATAACAACAATAATAACAACAATAATAACAACAATAACATTGATAATTCAAGCGGTTTTGTTTATGCAAATGTTGGTAATGTTGGCGTTGGCGTTGGTGTGAATGTTGAAACAAATTCCGGTGATAGCAATTCAAATGCAAATGCAAATTCAAATGCAAATGCAAATATGAGAAACGATTTTGCTGCCACCAATAAAGCCAATAAAGCCGAAAACAATAAAGAGACTAACAAAGCCGATAACGCTAATCAATCACAAAATGAATTACAAGCGAAAATCGTTTTAGATGCCTTAAAACGTGCCGATGCCGAAGTAAAAGCACACGAACAAGCACATATGGCGGCTGGTGGCGGTTTGACCGGTGGCGTTACTTATTCTTATAAAACAGGGCCTGATGGCAAACGTTATGCAGTTGCCGGTGAAGTTAGCATTGATACTTCTCCCGGACGCACTCCGGAGGAAACTAAACGCAAAGCCCAAACTATCAAAGCGGCAGCATTGGCACCGGCGAATCCATCGGCTCAAGACCGCAAAGTTGCAGCTATGGCTACAAATATGCTGCAAAAAGCGATGACGCAAATTTTGCAAGAAAAACAACAGCAATCACAGAAAGATTTAAAAAATTCTGCTGATGAGGCAAAGTCGGTTGCCGAAAATTCCATAAATGGCAATGGTGAAACCGCAAGAACCAAAGCCGCTAAGAACGCCGAAGCAAACAGTCATGAAGTTGTTGCAAATCAACGCAAAGTTAATATAGCAATTTCGTCATACGGCGGAAAACAAGTTTTTGGTGCGTAAAAAATAAAAAATAAACAAAAAAACAAAAATTCCACGAGATTTCCAAAAAATTTTTGAGATTTCTCGTGGAAAAATTTTTAAAATCTCGTGGAAAAATAATTTAATCAAACCAAATACAAATAAAAATCTAAATCTAAATATAAATCTAAATATAAATATCATAAAAATCAAATGGGCTTTTTTTCTAATTTATTTTCTGGCGGCGATAAAAATCAAAATGTAAAAAAATTAAATTCGCCAGAAAGTTCCTCCAAATCTTTATTACGCAAAAATTCCACCAGCGACGACGAATATGAAATTTTACCTGCTGATACCAGCGATACCGAAAAACCAGCCAGAATCGGACTTACAGTTTTAGGCATCGGTTTTGGCGGATTTTTGTTATGGGCAGCATTTGCTCCGTTGGACGAAGGCGTCCCGGCTCAGGCAACTGTGACTATAGAAACTAAACGCAAACCGGTTCAGCATTTGAACGGCGGAATTATCAGCAAAGTTTATGTAAAAGAAGGTGATTTCGTAAAACAAAATCAGCCGCTCATAGAATTAGATTCGGCTACTACTCAAGCAAATTTTGAATCGGTTCGTCAACGATATTTCAATCTACGTGCCACCGAAGGACGTTTGGTTGCCGAACAAAATAACGACGAAAAAATAAATTTCCACGAGGATTTATTAAAAATTTCCAAAGAAGATCCGGTAATCGCCGCTAACGTGGCTACGCAAGAAAGTTTATTTAATGCACGACGTTCCTCTTTGAAAGCCGAATTACAAAGCATAGACGAAGCCATCAAAGGCAACGAAGCCGCAGCAATTTCATATAGAGAAATGTTGGAATCCAGAAGACGACAACAAAAATCATTACAACAAGAAATTTCCGGCGTTCGCACGTTGGTTAAAGATGGATACGCCCCAAGAAATCAATTATTGCAGTTAGAACGCTCATCGTCGGAATCTTCGGCGGCGATTTCTGAACTGCTCGGCAATATAGAACGCACTACACGGACAGTTTTGGAAATGCGACAACGTAAAAATTATCGTGAAAACGAATATCGCAAAGAAGTTGATGGGCAACTCACCGAAGTCCGAGCTCAAGTTCAAGCCGAAAAAGAAAAGTATGAAGCGGTCAAAAATGATTTGGAACGCACCATAATTCGTTCACCGGCGGAAGGACAAGTTGTTGGTTTGATGGCTCAAGCAGTTGGAGCGGTTATCGGTAGCGGTCAAAAAATTATGGATATCGTTCCGCAAAATGAAACGCTGGTTTTAGAAGCCAAAATTCCTCCACATTTGATTGACCGAGTTGCCGTTGGTGAACGAACTGATGTGCGATTTAATACCTTTGCACATTCGCCGCAGTTAGTGGTTGATGGCATTGTGACTTCGGTTTCTGGAGACTTGCTAACGGATCAGCCGACCGGAATGACGTATTATCTGGCTCGTGTGAACGTTACCTCGGAAGGTATGAAAATTCTTGGAGATCGGCAAATGTTAGCTGGAATGCCAGCCGAAGTAGTGATTATTACCGGTGAGCGTTCAATGTTGGTTTATTTGCTTCGTCCATTGTTGAAACGTATGGCAAGTTCAATGAAAGAAGAATAAAAATAAATAACTAAATAACAAATTTTCCACGAGATTTTCCAAAAATTTTTTGAGATTTCTCGTGGAATTTTGTTATTTGTTTTTTGCGTTTATTTTTATTTTTATTTTTATTTTTATTTTTATTTTTATTTTTGATTTTTATAAACCCACGCATTAAAAATTTTTCTTGCAATCGGAATAAATTCTCCTGCGGTCAAACCGATATTCCCACCCAATTCTTTTGATAACTCATCAGCTGCTTTGCCGTGCAGATAAACCGCTGCCAGAGCCGCTTCAAAAGTATTCCAACCTTGTGCTAACAAAGCACCGATAAAGCCGGACAAAATATCGCCGGTTCCCGCAGTTGCCAACGCCGGATTTCCGCTGACATTTATATAAAACAAATCTGCGTTTTCATTGCTTGTTATTTTTGGAATTTCTTTTGTTTCTTTTGTTTCTTTTGTTTCTTTTGTTTCTTTGTCGCTTTCGTTAGCGATTTCTGCCGTTGTTTGTTGCGGTGCTTGATATTTTGTGATTATCGTGCCATTGCCTTTCAAAATTACTACAGATTTGAAAATTTTGGCTAATTCTATGGCTTTGTTAATTCTGTCGCTTTGGATTTCTGCCACTGAACATTTTAGCAATCGTGCGGCTTCTGCTGGATGTGGCGTCAAAATAGTGCTATTTTCCGGACGCGTTATCAGCAATTTTTGTAAATCCTGATGTAAGGCAATCAAATTCAAAGCGTCGGCATCCAAAACTAATTTTGTGGCATTTTGCACCGACAACGATTCTTCCAATAACCGCAACGCTTCATTAGAACGGCCTAAACCGGGCCCACAAACCAAAACATCCAAAGCCACGTGCATTAACAAATCTGCCGAACGCAACATCAATTCCGGCTGACAAAAATCTACAACCGGAGCATTATTATCACTCAAACCCAAGAATACGCGCCCGGAACCTAAATTCAGAGCGGCACGTCCGGCTAAAATTGCGGCTCCGACCATACTTTTGGCACCGCCCAAAATTCCCACGTTGCCGTAAGTTCCTTTATGCGAATTATTTTCGCGTTTATGCAACATTTTTTGGAAATCGGCAAGTTCTACGATTTTGCCAACCGGCTTTATTTCTGCTTGATTTTCGGATTCAGAATTTGCAAAATTTGTATTTATATCTAAACCCAAATCATCTACGATAATTTCGCCGGTTAAATTTCCGCCAAAAGCCGTATGCAAACCGGGCTTATCAGCGATAAATGTCAGCGTGTGCGTAGCTTTGATTGCCGGTTGAATCGCATAACCACTATCACAAAACAAACCAGACGGACAATCTAACGCCAACAACGGACAATTATTTTGTTCCGCCAGCGAATTCGTTGTCGCAATTAAATCACCAAAACTACTTTCAGCACTACGATTTGCATCTAAACCGATGCCGAAAATTCCGTCAATAATCAAATCTATTTTTTTGCTGCAATTTAGAATTTCTGTGGGAATTGTGCGGTGAAATTGGCAATATTCGTTATTTTTGGGAAATTGCTCTAACAACAAATTCAAATCTTTGAACGCTTCGGCAGCGTCGTCGGAAAACTTATTTTCATCACCGGCAAAAATTATAGAAATATTGATATCGCAGCCGCTTTTTTCAAATATAGATTTTTGAAGTAGCAAATATTTTGCTGTCGCAAAAGCATCTCCGCCGTTATTTCCTTTTCCGGCGACAATCAAAATATGGAAAATTTTTTGATTATTCGCACTCAATAACAATTTACGCACAAATTTGGCGGCGGCTTCTCCGGCAATATCCATCAAAAAATTTTGCGAATAAATTTGTTCAATTTGGCGAATGGTGGCGTTAGAATATAAAAACATAGTAAAAAATAAAAAATAAAAAATAAAAAATAAAAAATATAAAAATAATTTGTAAGAAATAAAAACAGATTTTCCACGAGATTTTTCAAAAAATTTTTGAGATTTCTCGTGGAAAATGTTTATTTTGAATTTTGCTGATTTTGTTGATTTCTTCTCACGCTTTCATATAAACAAATTCCCGTAGCAACCGCAACGTTCAAACTTTCCACGCTGCCAAGCATAGGAATAAAAACCAATTCATCACAAGTTTTTTGTGTTAATTGACGCAATCCAGAACCTTCAGAACCTAAAACCCAAGCATAACCATTTGCGTTGTTATTTTCCCAACGCTCTTCATACAAACTAACTTTTGCCGCATCTGACGTGCCGATAACCCAAATATTTTTTTCTTGTAATTGTTTTAAGGTTCTGGCAAGATTTGTCACCGCAATCAATGGCACCGAATCAGCGGCTCCACAAGCAGTTTTGATTACCACTTCCGATAATCCTGCCGATTTATCTTTTGGCACGATCACCGCATCAACTCCGGCGGCGTCGGCGGTTCGCAAACAGGCTCCGAGATTTCTCGGATCTGTAATTCCGTCTAAAACTAACAATAAAATTTTCTGCTTGGAAAAATCAAAAGTATCCAAAATATCGTCCAAATGCAACATTTTGATGCGATTATCAATTTTGGCAGCCACGCTCTGATGATTTTTATTGGCAAATAATTTTTGGAAAAAATCCGCATTTACTGAATTATTAACAGCGACGTTGGCAAAATTTGCTAATTGTGTGAGTTCTTGAGTGCGTTTGTCGTTGCGAGAATTTTCAATATAAATTTCTTTGATGCTTTCCGGATGAATTCGTAATTTGCTGATTATGCTGTGAAAGCCGTAAATAAATTTTTGATTTTGATTTGATTTTTGATTTTGCATTTGTATAAATAAAAGTAATGAAAATAATAAAAATTTTCCACGAGAAATCTCAAAAAATTTTTTGAAAATCTCGTGGAAATTATAATAAACTGCTAAAAAATATCAAAAACTTCATAAACTCCATAAATTTCATAAATTTCATAAATTTCATAAACAAAGAAATTCAAAAAATGAATTGCCATTCAAATAAAAGATTTTTCCGTTTGACTACAATTTCGGCGATGTTGCTCGGTTTATCTGCTTGTGCCGTTGGCCCAGATTATCAGCGTTACGATTCGCCTTTGCCAGATTCTTATAATTTAATCAGCAATTATCGCTACAAAGTCAGCAACGGCTTGATTAGCCCAGCCTCCGAAGCCGAAATAAAATCGCTGACAAATTCGCCAGTAAATGATCGCTGGTGGACTTTATTTAACGACGAAACTTTAAACGAGTTGGTTGATACCGCTTTGCAATATAACAGCGATATCCGTTTGGCTTATGCAAGAATTGAGGAAGCAGACGCTTATGTGCGTCAGGCGTTTAGTTCATTTTTGCCAGAAGGCGGAATAAATTTAGAAACCAGAAACGATAAAGCAAGTAATGAAACCGCCGCTCGGGCAAATTTCAAATCAACGCCGAGAATTTCGCACAGCAATCTCGGCTCTATGTCGCTTTCATATGAATTAGATTTTTGGGGAAGAATTCGGCGTAGCAATGAAAAGGTTCAGGCAAATTTGCTGAGTTCGCATTACGCCAAAGATATGATGAAATTAACCATTATCGCGATGGTTGTTAATAATTATTTTGCGTTACGGGCGGCAGATGCAGAAATCATCATAAACACTAATACGCTGAAAACTCGTGAGGAAAGCGTCCGTTTGACCAAAAATCGCGTGGATGCCGGTTTGGTTTCTCCGATTGATTTCCATCAAGCAATGTGGTTATTAGCATCGGCTCAACAAGAAGAAGCAGATTTCCGTCGCCAACGTGCCATTGCGGAACATCAATTAGCATTTATCACCGGCAAAACAGATTTACAAATTCCGGTTGGCAATTTGAAATTATTGCCGATTCCGCCGATTCCGCCGATTGGTTTGCCATCAGATTTGATAGAAAATCGTCCAGATATTATGCAAGCCGAAGCCGATTTGATTTCCGCCAACGCTGGAATCGGTTTAGCCAAAGCAGAATATTTCCCCAAATTCAATTTGAGCGGAGAAATCGGATATTCAGCACAACAACGCAGCAATTTATTCAAAGCGTCGTCAGCGTTGTGGAGTGGCGGTTTATCAGTATTTTTGCCGATTTTTAATTACGGCAAGATTTCCGCCCAAGTTGATGTAGCCAAAGCGGTAAATAAGCAATCCGTGATTGCTTGGGAAAAAGCATTGTTGAACGCTTACACTGAAGTCCGTGACGCTTTGATAAACGTGCACGAATTCAGCACCAGCGAAAAAGCCGCACAAATCGGCACCGAAAGTGCCAGACGCACTTTGGAAATCGCCACATTGCGTTATCAAGCCGGACATACGGGATATTTGGAATTGTTAGACGCTGAACGGACTCACAATGAAGCGGAAATCACGTTGGTGAAGATGCGTCAAGCCAGATTAAATGCGATGGTTAGTTTATTCAAAGCACTCGGAGGCGGTTGGAAACCGGATTATGTTTGGGAAGACGGCATAGTTTCGCACTATGAGAAAATAGCAAAAAATCAGGAGCAAACACCGGAAAAATCGCAAACTGCAAATAACAAAAATCAAAGTCAAGAATTTGAAAATAGCAGCAGCAATGTTTATAAAGAAACTGCAAATCAGGCAGAACATTCCAGCATAAGCACCGGCAGAGCAAAAGAATAAAAAACATAAAACATAAAACATAAAACATAAAACATAAAACATAAAACATAAAAGCCAAATTTTTTCCACGAGATTTCTAAAAATTTTTTTAGAATTCTCGTGGAAAATTGTGTTTTGTTTATGTTTGTAATTTTTTATTTTTCCAAATTTACGCCTTGATTTTTGATCGTTCCTTTTGGCAATAACATAGAAATCGCCGGTTTTTGCACCATAATTTCGGTGTTATTTGCTACGATTATGCAAACATAATTGTCATCAACTTTGCTGACTTTACCGATTAAACCGCCTTGCGTGACAACTTCGTCGCCTTTTTGTAAGCCGTCCAACAATGCTTTATGTTCTTTGGCACGTTTCATTTGCGGTCTTATCATAAAGAAGTAAAAGACGATCAAAATTAAAATCATAGGCAAAAAACTTTCCCAGCCACCTGGTTGAGGAACAGCGTCAGCAGTTTGTGCCTGAACTTGCGAAATCAATGAAAATGGAAATAAAAATAATGAAGAAAATAAAATACTTTTTTGCATAAATAATTTGAATTTGAATTTGAATTTTGAATTTTAAATTTTTTTGAAAATAAGAAATAAAGCAAAATTTTAATTTAATAGTTCAAAAAATAAAATAACAAAAATTTTTAAAATTAAATTAAATAATCAGAAATAAAAAATATAAAAAAGCACAATATGCAAGACAAACAACAATTTATCCGTAATTTTTCTATTATTGCTCATATTGATCATGGCAAATCAACTCTCGCCGACCGTTTGATTCAATTCTGTGGCGGACTTTCTGAACGTGAGATGTCGGCACAAGTTTTAGATTCTATGGATATTGAAAAAGAACGCGGAATCACTATCAAAGCACAAACGGCATCACTGAAATATAAATCTCCAAAAGATGGCAATATTTACGAACTCAATTTGATTGATACGCCCGGACACGTGGATTTTTCCTACGAAGTTTCACGTTCGCTTTCCGCCTGTGAAGGTGCTTTGTTAGTTGTTGATGCTTCGCAAGGCGTAGAGGCTCAAACGGTGGCAAATTGCTATACGGCGATTGATTTGGACGTGGAAGTGGTTCCGGTATTGAATAAAATTGATTTACCAGCCGCCGACCCCGATAAAGCCAAGCAAGAAATTGAAGACGTCATCGGCATAGACGCAACTGACGCCGTGTTGACTTCGGCAAAAACCGGCGAAGGAATAGAAAAAATTTTAGAAAATCTCGTGGAAAAAATTCCGGCTCCAAACGGCGATATAAATAAGCCCTTAAAAGCCCTAATCATAGATTCTTGGTTTGATAACTACGTCGGAGTGGTAATGCTCGTCCGTGTGGTTGATGGCGTTCTGCGTCCAAAAGATAAAATCTTGTTTATGGCAACGCAATCCGTGCAATTATGCGAACAAGTTGGAATTTTTACTCCACGCTCAATGCAAAAAGAATTTTTATCTGCCGGTGATGTTGGTTTTGTGATAGCCGGAATCAAAGAATTATCCGCCGCCAAAGTTGGCGATACTATAACTTTGGCAAATCCGGCAAATCAAGCAGCTACGCCTTTGCCCGGATTTAAGGAAATCAAGCCACAAGTTTTTGCCGGTTTATATCCGGTGGAAGCAAATCAATATGATTCCTTGCGAGAAGCTTTGGAAAAATTACAACTAAATGATGCATCATTGCATTTTGAGCCGGAAGTTTCTCAAGCTTTGGGTTTTGGATTTCGCTGTGGTTTTTTAGGTTTGTTGCATATGGAAATTGTGCAGGAACGTTTGGAACGCGAATTTGATCAAAATTTGATAACCACAGCTCCGAGCGTAATTTACGAAGTAATTTTGCATAATGGTGATTTGTTAAATGTAGAAAATCCATCCAAGTTGCCGGATATTTCCAAAATGGCGGAAATTCGCGAACCTATCATAGAAGCAAGTATTTTTGTTCCGCAAGATTATTTAGGCAATGTGATAACGCTGTGTAATCAAAAACGTGGAAATCAAATAGATATGCATTATCACGGACGTCAAGTGAAGTTGGTTTATGAAATGCCGATGGCGGAAGTGGTAATGGACTTTTTTGATAAATTGAAATCCTGTTCGCGTGGTTATGCTTCTTTGGATTATAGTTTTAAATGTTATCGCCCAGCTGATGTTGTCAAGTTAGATATTTTGATAAACGGCGAAAAAGTTGATGCCTTATCGGTGATTTTGCATAGAGCCAACGCACAATTTCGCGGTCGTGAATTAGCTAATAAAATACGCGGTTTAATACCACGTCAGATGTATGAAGTAGCGATACAAGCGGCGATAGGAAGCCATATAATAGCAAGAGAAAACGTTAAAGCATTACGCAAAGATGTATTAGCAAAATGTTACGGCGGTGATATAACGCGAAAACGTAAATTGTTAGAAAAGCAGAAAGCCGGTAAAAAACGTATGAAGCAAGTCGGTTCCGTAGAAATTCCGCAAGAAGCATTTTTGGCAGTTTTGCGAGTGGATGATTGATGAAAAATAAAAGTGCTTGGAGTGCCGTAGGAGATCTTATATGGTGCTCTGGGCGGGACTTGAACCCGCACGACTTGCGTCACTACCCCCTCAAGATAGCGTGTCTACCAATTTCACCACCAGAGCGAATTTTCAATCTGCAAAAATAAATCAAATAAATTAAATTATTCTGAGTTTTTAGCTATTTAATTTTTGCTTTTATTTTTGAATTGAAAGTGGATTTTTTAAAAAAGTAGATATAAAAAATGGTGCGTCCTGACGGGATCGAACCGCCGACATCCAGCTTGTAAGGCTAGCGCTCTACCAACTGAGCTAAGAACGCACTTATTTAGGTAAGTAAATATGTTTTATGTTTGAAGTCGTGCATTATATATTCAAAAAAATTTTTTTGCAAGTATTTTTTTATATTTTTTCAATATTTTTATAAGAATTTTTATAGGAATTTTTATAAAAATTTTTTTGCAATATTTTTAAAAGCATTTCAAACCGCAACCGGAGCCGAAATATGCGGATGCGGAGCATAATTCAGCAACTCAAAATCTTCGTAAGCAAAATTAAAAATTGAATTGCGTTCATTCTTTATTTGCATTTCTGGTAATTCTTTTGGATTACGCGATAATTGTTCTTTGGCTTGATCAAAATGATTTTTATATAAATGCACGTCACCAAATGTATGCACAAATTCGTCGGCTTGATATCCGCAAACCCTCGCTATCATCATTGTTAGCAAGGCGTATGAAGCGATATTAAATGGAACTCCCAAAAATACGTCAGCACTACGTTGATATAGTTGGCACGATAAATATTTTTGGTCTCTCACGAAAAACTGGAATAAGCAGTGGCACGGCGGCAACGCCATTTTATCTACATCTGCCGGATTCCACGCCGAAACTATGTGCCGCCGCGATGCCGGATTTTTCTGCAAACTTTCTATGACTTGGCTGATTTGGTCTATTTTGCTGCCGTCCGGCGATAACCACGAACGCCATTGTTTACCATAAACATCACCCAGATCGCCGTTTTCATCGGCCCATTCGTCCCAAATTTTTACGCCGTGATCTTGCAAAAATTTTATGTTGGTATCGCCTCGTAAGAACCATAAAAGTTCGTAAATGATTGATTTTAAATGTAATTTCTTGGTTGTCAGCAGCGGAAAAGTTTTGCCGTCGTTGAGTTTGAATCGCATTTGATAGCCAAAAATTGCTCTGGTGCCAACTCCGGTGCGATCGTGGCGATCGTTGCCGTTTTCCAAAATATTTTGCAAAAGTTCCAAATATTGTTTCATTGAGAATAGTTCCTATGTTTGAAAGATTTTCCACGAGATTTTAAAAATTTTTTCTAAAATCTCGTGGAAATTTTTTAATTGTAGGCATTTTATATTTTATTATGATAGATATACATTATAAACAGCGGAAAAATCGTTTAGTAAAGTTAATGCAAGATAATAGTTTGGCGATTATCATCGGCAATAGTGAATATTATAGAACTGAATCTGGAGAATATAATTTTCGGGTTAATAATAACTTGTTTTATTTCACAGGTTTTGATGAACCTGATAGTATTTTGATTATATCAAAAACGAATAATCGTAATGTAAAAAGTTATTTATTTTGCCGTGAAAAAGATGAATTAGCAGAAATTTGGACGGGTTATCGTTACGGAACAAAAATAGCCAAAAAACAATTTGGTTTTGATAATACTTATGATATTTTAAGTTTTGAAAAAAATATAACAAAATTTTTGAAGAATAAACAAAATTTATATTTTGATTTAGTTCCATTTTATAACAATACTAATAATTTGACTAATGGATTTTATTTGAAAATTCAAAATATAATTTTGAAAACTTTGGACGATTTTTCTAAATTAAGCAAACGCGATTTTTTTATTCCAAATCAAATTATTGCTTTGCAAAATTTAATGCAAAAATTAAGAATAATTAAAGATGATGAAGAAATCAAATTATTAAAACAAGCCGCCGATATTAGTAGTAATGCTTATAAAGCAATGTTACAAAAATGTCACGCCGGTTTGAAAGAAAGTAATTTGGAAGCCGAATTAAGTTATTATTTTCGTAATAATGACGCTGCTTTTAATCACGCTTATTCGCCGATTGTTGCAAGTGGTAAAAATGCTTGTGTGTTGCATTATAATCAAAATAATAAAATTTTAGAAAATGGTGAGTTAGTTTTAGTTGATGCCGGTTGTGAATATAATAATTATGCTGCAGATATTACCAGAACTTTTCCGGTTAGTGGCAAATTTAGTCCATTACAAAAAGATATTTATAACATAGTTTTGGAAGCCCAAAAAAATGCTATTAGTTATTTAAAAATCGGAGAAAGTTATATAACTTCACATAAACAAGCAATTTACACGCTTATCGGCGGTTTGATAGATTTAAAAATATTGCCAAAAACTGATTTAGAAACTGCTTATAAAGAAGGTAAATGGCAATTATTTTATATGCACGGAACCAGCCATTTTTTAGGTATGGACGTTCACGATATCGGCTTGTATAAAAATTTAAAAATAAATACTAAAAATACTAAAAATACTAAAAATAACAATAATAATAACGAAGATTCTTGGATAAAATTAGAAAAAAATATGGTTTTGACTGTTGAACCAGGATTATATTTTTCCGAACAAGCATTATTAAAAAATAATATAAATTTAAACAAAAAATATTTTGCTGAATTCAAAAATATCGGTATCAGAATTGAAGATGATGTCATTATAAATTCTCAAGCAGAAGTTTATACAACTGCCCCAAAAACTATCGCAGAAATTGAAAATATAATGGCAAAATAAATGGCAAAATAAATAAAAATTAAATACACAATATGCTAAATACTTTAAATCATATTATTGAAATTTTGGCAGAAGCACCTACGGAATTTTGGTTATTGACTATAACTATTTTGAGCTTATGTGTTGGAAGTTTTTTGAATGTAGTTATTTATAGAATTCCAAAAATTTTGGAATATCAATGGCACGAAGAATGCAGAGAAATTTGTAATATAAATAGTAATATCAATAGCGAAAACAATGTAAATAATATTCAAAAAATATCATTATCAAAGCCGGATTCTTCTTGCCCAAATTGTAATCACAAAATCAAATTTTATGAAAATATTCCAGTTTTAAGTTATATATTTCTCGGCGGAAAATGTTCGCAGTGTAAGCAAAAAATTTCGTTACGTTATCCTTTTGTTGAGTTATTAACTGCGGCACTTTCTTTGCTTTGTATTTACTATTTTGGAGTCAGTAGTAAAGGTTTTGCTTCCGTAGTTTTTATATGGTTTTTAATTGCTTTGACTTTCATAGATTTTGATACTCAATTATTACCTGATAATTTAACTTTTCCGCTGTTATGGTTGGGTTTAATAGTTAATTTACAAAATACTTTTGTGCCGATTAGTGATGCAGTTATCGGTGCAATAGTTGGATACTTATCATTATGGTTAGTGTTTTGGATTTTCAAACTATTAACCGGCAAAGAAGGAATGGGTTACGGCGACTTCAAATTATTATCGGCTTTGGGTGCTTGGTTAGGTTGGCAGATGATTTTGCCGATAATTTTAATGTCTTCGTTAGTCGGAGCGGTGGTCGGAATTTCCTTGATTGTAATGTCAAAATTAGGCAAAGACGTTCCGATTCCATTTGGGCCATATTTGGCAGGAGGCGGAGTTTTAGCGTTATTTTTCGGCGATACAATTTTGCAAATTTGGTTATATTAAAAAACAAATTTTCCACGAGAAATCTAAAAAAATTTTTGGAAATCTCGTGGAAAAGTTTTAAAAATTTAAAAATTTAAAAATTTAAAAATTTAAAGGTTTTTAAACAATGTTGGAATTTGATTTAATACAAAAATATTTTTCGCAACCTATCAAAAATAATCCGCAAAGCATAAAATTAAACATCGGGGACGATTGTGCTGTGCTTGATTTACAACAATTCAAAAACGGCGAAAATCTTGCGATTTCGGTTGATACTTTCTCCGAAAATACGCATTTTTTATCAACGGATAACGCTTTTGATATCGCTTGGAAAGCGTTGGCGGTGAATTTGTCCGACTTGGCGGCTTGTGCTGCCGAGCCGTGTTGGTTTTCTTTGGCGATTGCTTTGCCGGAAAATCTCGCCAAAAATTCGCAATGGTTACAGAATTTCTCGGACGGCTTATTTGCTTGTGCCGATAAATTTAATATTGTCTTAATCGGCGGAGACACTACGAAAAGCGAGAAATTATCAATAACGATAAACGTTCTTGGCAAGACAAAAAATGATTATTTTTTGACGCGTAAAGCGGCTCAAATCAAAGACGATATTTGGATTTCCGGGCAAGTTGGCTTGGCAAATTTAGGTTTAAAACTCAAACTGAAAAATAACGACGCAAACAATATAGAAACTTTATTGTCTCCGCTGTGGCAAAAATTATGCCTGAAAAAATTGCATCAACCAACGCCACGCCTTGATTTAGCCAAATTATTAGCCGAGCAAAAAATCGCAACTTCTTGCATTGATATTTCTGATGGCTTATGGTCTGATTTATCTCACATTGCCGAACAGTCAAAGGTTTTGGCGGAATTAAATTTGCACTTATTGCCGATTCAGCCGTTGCCGTTAGTTGTAGAAAAAAATATTCTCAAAGCGTTAGATAAAAATCAGCAAAATTTATTACGCCGTTCTATGCTGCAAAGTTTGCTTGGCGGTGGCGACGATTACGAATTATGTTTCACGGCAAAGGCAGACGAAATCACGCGTTTGAAAATAGCCGAAATCGCCGCAAAATTAGATTTGCCTTTGCATAGAATCGGCGAAATCAAAGCACTTCCGGAAAATACAAACGCAAATAACGCAAAATTTGTCCGTTTGGTTGATGCCGAAAATAACGAAATTGACGCCAAAAAAGAATTAGATTTGCAATTTTTTACGCATTTTTAAACGCATTTTTAAACGCATTTTTAAAAACAAAAACTAAAAACAATTTTCCACGAGATTTTCAAAAAATTTTTTAGAATTCTCGTAGAAAAAAATTTACAACAAATATTTTTAATTTGCCAAAAAAAATATGAACGAAGAAAATCAAAATCAAAGTCAGAATCAAGATATCAAGCAAGAAAATTTATTTGAAACTTTGAATAAAGTTGGTTGCATAATTCCGCAAGGAGCGTCTTTATCTTTGCCGTTTATGTTTGAACCGCCGATTAAATTATTAGCCGGTGTCGGTGCAAATTGCAGAATCGGAGCATTTTCTTATACGGTTGCAAAAATGAAGTTTTTTCAGTGCGGACGTTATTGTTCCATTGGTCACGGCGTGGAAGTTTTAAGCGATCACCCAACAAATGCTTTATCAACTCACGTTTTTCCCTATATGGATATTTATGAAAAT
>SFHR01000026.1 GCA_004555545.1 Dechloromonas aromatica (nom. nud.) | reverse complement strand
ATAATTCCGTCCATTTGAGCGATTAACGCTTTAAATTTTTCTGGCGAATTTATTTTTCCGGCAAGATTGATAACTCGTTTATTTTTTTCAAAAAATTTTTTATTTTTCTCGTGGAAATCTTTGGTATTTTCGGAAAAAATTTCTCGGTCTATAACAATTTTTATATCAGGTTTTATTTTCAGTAATTTTTCTATGAATTCTGCCGCCACCTCGTCCGGCATTGTGCGTAACGGCACACTGGCTTTGGGATTAAAGAAAATTTTGGCTCCGCTTTTATCGCGTAACAAATTCTGCACCGCTTGATATTCTTTAAACAAAATCTGACCAAAATTTCTTTTTTGTAAATTATCAATTTGCGTATAATCCACGCCCATCCACCAAAGATAAAAATCAAAAGTTGGCAATTCGTCATATTTTGGCAAGGCGATAATTCCAGAAAAATCAAAATAAGCATCGTAAGCCATAAAATCGGCAACCGTCGGATTTATAAACGTGATGCGGTCAAATAATTTGGAATTTAGCAAAATTTGCTCGTTATGCCGATTTGCTCCCATATCTAACAATGCTTCCACGCTGAAAGTTGAGTTATTGGTAGCCAAAAATTTTTGCAGATAATTTTTATACACCAACGCAAATGCCGAAACGCCCATCGTGCAATCGCCGAGATTACCGCCAAATCCGTTAATCACAGCAATGCGAAAATGCTTCTTGTTAGGAAATTTTTGCCGTAAATGCGATAACTGCAAAGCCAAACAATCCAAATCTAAATGCGTATAAAAATCACTGTTATCGGCGTTGGCAACCATTCTGCCGAGACGTTGAGGGAATTTTGGCAAACTTAATAGCGGTTTTTCGTTGGCAAAAACTAACAATCCGAGCGTTTTGAAATCAATTTGAGTGCTTTCGTGCTGTTCGGCGGAAATTTCTGGATGTTGAGAAAAATAATGTTTCCGCAGATTTTCAATGATAAATTTTAATTCGGTTCCGCCACCGATATAACAATTTTTAATATCAGGTTGCTCCAAATTATTAGCACCTTTATAAAAGGTTTCATAATTTGAATTTTTTACATATAAATCATTTTGTAAAATAATAATTTGCATAATTAGTAATAAAAATAGTAATAAAAATAGTAATAAAAAAAGTAAAGAAAATAGTTAAAAAATTAGTAATAAAAAATAATTGCATTTTTTTAAATTTTTCCACGAGATTTTCCAAAAATTTTTTGAGATTTCTCGTGGAAATTTTGTTTTATTTTGTTTTATTTTGTTTATTTTTTGTTTATTTTTTGTTTTTAATCATAAATAATTTTATTCATAGCAATATCAAAATTTTCCGGAAAAATAGTTTTTACTTTATTGAAACTGAACCCAACTCCAACACTAAAAATTTGTGGATTATTTGCAATAGTACGATCATAAAATCCTCCGCCATAACCCAAGCGAAAATTATTTTCATCAAATGCGTTTAACGGAATTATTAACATATTTGGTGTGATTACTTCTCCATTTTTTGGTGATGGAATATTATAAATATCTGGCGTTAATTCTTCCCCAAAATTCCAAGTTTTGAAAGTTAATTCGCTATTTTTTTGATATACAAAAGGCAATGAAGTAATGATTTTTTTGGGATAATTTTTATTAAAAAATTCAATCAAAGATAATAAATTTACTTCACAAAATAATGGATAAGTAAAAGCAATTTTTATAGTTTGTAAATCATTTTTTTTGATAAATTCCAAAATAAAATTTTTGACTTTATCTAAAATAATTTGCGTTTTTTGATTATATAAATCATTTTGATTTTTATGAAACTCAATGCGAAGATTTTTCATTTGCAAACGCAAATTTTTTTTATATTCTTTTGTATTTATGTTTGTATTTATATTTTGATTTTGATTTTGATTTTGATTATTCATTTTTATTATTAAAATTCAAATTTGAAAAAATTTAAAAATAAAAATTAAAAATAAAATAACAAAAATTATAAAAATTATAAAAATTATAAATTAACAATTTTCCACGAGATTTCGTATTTTTTTTATGAAAAAATTTATTCTTTCCATTACTTCTGCAACTTTGCTTTTTGGCACGAATTTTCATTTTGCCAACGCTCAAAATCAAGATAATTTTGATAATTTTTCAAATTCTGCATACAACAACATTTCCAACATTTCCAACATTTCCAACATTTCTGACGACGATTTATTTTTAAAAATTCGCGACGCTTATCGCAAAAAAAATAAACCTTTATTCAATTCGTTTTATTCGCAATTACAACTACAAAACCCAAATTATCCGCTGATGGCTTACGCACAATCTTATGATTTGCGTTTCAATTTTGATAACGAAAATTCCGTCGCCGTCAAAAATTTTATAAATCAGCATCCAAACGAGTTAATAACCGAATTATTGATCGCTGACTGGTTAGTTTGGTTAGAAAAAAATAATCGCTGGGCTGATATTTTGCAAAATTACCGCTTAATCAAAAGTCCTTCCGCAGAAAGCAAATGTATTTTTTATAAAGCAAATTTACAAAATTCGGCAAATTCGGCAAATTCGGTAATCAACGAAATCAAACAAAATTGGATTTCTACGGAAAAAGGATTTATTGCACCGGAAAATAACAAAATCTGTGAGGAAATTTTTAATAAAACTTATGCCATAAATTCAGCATTTTCGGCTGATGAAATTCTGTCTCGTGCGGTTTTGCAAATAGAAAATAACAAGATTTCCGCTGCCAAAAAATTCTTATCAGCTAAAAGTCATTTGCTGAATTTATCTGCGTCTGCGACTTTGACCGCCGCCCAAATCAATGAAGCCGTAGAAAATCCTATGAAATTTCTTGCTAAAAATTCTGGCAATATAAATTCCTCACAAACGGCGTTGTTAGCAACTTTGGCGATTATCAAATTTTCACAAAAAGATCCGCAACAAGCCGCCGAGAAATTTATTTCCTTGCAAGAAAATTCAAATTTCACGCCATCTTTGAAAACTCTCGCTTGGAGCCAAATTGGAGCAAATGCAGCCAAACAACATTTATCAGCCGCTCAAACTTGGTTTGATTACGCTTTTGCAAATATAAACAAAGCTCAAAAAGACATAACGCTTTCAGATGATGTTTATGAATGGGCGGCTCGTGCGGCATTGCGTGCAAAAAATTTCCAAAATCTCGCGGAAATTATTCAAAACAAAATGCCGGAACATTTAAAAAATCAACACGTTTGGATTTATTGGTTGGCTCGGGCGACAAATAACAAATCTTTATACAAAAAGATTTCTACGAGAGCCACGCAGAAATATCATTTTTATAACACTTTGGCGGACGAAGAATTAGGAATTTTGCCATATTTACCAGCGGACGCAAAAACTACATTTTCCAAAGCCGAGTTGGCTCAGATTCAGGCAAATCCGAACATTCAACGGGCTTTGACGCTGTTCCGCATTGATTTACGCAGTTTGGCGGTCAAAGAATGGGCTTATGCAAATGTAAATATTTTTGCTGATAGCGATGACAAATTGCTAAATTCTGCGGAATTAGCCAAAAATTTACAAATCTGGGATAGAGAAATCAACACCTCTGAATTTACTAAAACTAAACATAATTTTTCCCAGCGTTATGTCGCTCCGTATAGCAATGATATCGTTCCGGTTGCCAAAGAACAAGGTTTAGATCCGGCTTGGGTTTATGGTTTGATGCGTCAAGAAAGCCGATTTGTAACTCACGCCAAATCAAATGTCGGAGCTTCCGGTTTGATGCAACTTATGCCCGCAACTGCAAAATGGGTCGCCAACAAAATCGGATTGCAAGGTTATCATCACGGCAAAGTGAATAATCACGACGTAAATGTGTTGTTGGGGACAAGTTATATGCGAATTATTTTGGAAGATTTAAGCGGAATGCCGATTTTGGCAACGGCTGCTTATAACGCTGGGCCCAGACGTGCTAAACGTTGGAGAGCGTTAAATCACTTGGAAGGTGCAATTTACGCGGAAACCATACCATTTTCGGAGACGCGTGATTATGTCAAAAAAGTTTTGAATAATGCGGTTTATTATTCAATGATTTTTAATCAGCCCAAAATTATGACACTCAAACAGCGATTGGGCGTTGTGGATCCAAAACAATAATTTCAAATATTTCAAATATTTCAAATATTTCAAATATTTCTAAATTTCTAAAAATTTTTTGAGAAATCTCGTGGAAAACTTGCAAAATTTACGAATTTTTAATATCGCCATCGTCGCCGGAGAAACTTCTGGCGATATGCTTGGTGCTGAATTGATTAAAGCAGTAAAAAATAAAGTGAAAACTTATAACGCTGAAAATCAAAATCAAACGCAAATCCAAATCAATTTCTTTGGAATCGGTGGCAGTCAGATGCAACAAGCCGGTTGTAAATTGCTATTTACTTACGACGAACTTGCGGTGATGGGCTATATTGATGCGATAAAAAATTCGCGTAGAATTTATAAAATTCGGCAAAATCTGAAAAACGCCATCTTGCAACAGAGTCCGCAAACTTCGCTATTTATCGGTATAGACGCTCCGGATTTCAATTTGGATTTGGAAAAATATTTAAAAGGCAAAAACATCAAAACCATTCATTATGTAAGTCCATCTGTTTGGGCGTGGCGGAAAAATAGAATTAAAAAAATCAAACAAGCAGCCGATGAGATCTTATTGTTATTTCCGCACGAACAGCAAATTTACGATCAAATCGGCTTGAAAAATACTTTTGTTGGGCATTCTTTGGCGGATAACATTGATTTTGATTATCAAAATAATGAAAAAATTGCCCGTGAAACCTTGCATTTAAACGAAAGCGACAACGACGAAAATAAAAATTCTAAATCTGAAAAATCTGAAAAATCTGAAAAATCTGAAAATCCAGAAAAACCTTTCCCTATTTTTGCTTTGCTGCCCGGAAGTCGGGTTGGCGAAATTGAGCAAATGGCAGCTGTATTTTTGGAAACCGCCGAAACTATCTTGCAATATCGCGAATTTGCTAACGCAAAATTTTTATTGCCGTTAGCAAATGCAAATTGTAAAAAAATGATTTTTACGAAAATCTTGCCAAAATTTGATCATCTCATAGAAGATAAAAATTTAATGATTATGCACGGACACGCCGATTTGGCTTTGGCAGCCGCCGACGTCTCGCTGGTGGCAAGTGGCACGGCAACGCTTCAAGCAGCTTTATATAAAAAACCGTTAGTGGTCGCTTATAAAACTTCGCCGTTTATGTTTTGGTTGGCAAAAAAATTAGTTTATTCGCCGTATATTTCTTTGCCAAATATTTTATGCGATGCTCCGTTAATTCCGGAAATTTTGCAGGACGAAATGAAAGCCGACAATTTAGCAAATACGATGATGGAATTGTATTTTGATGAAAATAATAAAAAATTGCTGGTGGAAAAATTTACGGAGTTGCATAAAAAATTAAAACAAAACTCGGCAGCAAAAATCGCCGAACGAATTTTTAGTTACTTAATTTAATCAAAAATAAAAAAACATTTTTCCACGAGATTTCCAAAAAAATTTTTAGAAATCTCGTGGAAAATATTCAAAAGATATTCAAAAAATATTCAAAAAATATTCAAAAAATATTTAAAAAATATTTAAAAAATGTTTGATAACCATACAGAAAAATCTCCGGCAAATAAATCCTCGTTTTCGTTTAGATTTATTTTTTTGCTGATGTTTTTAGTTTTTATAAGTTCCTTTCCGCCGATTTCCACCGATTTATATTTACCAGCTCTGCCAGAAATGGGCAAATTTTTTCGGGCAGATTCTACGCAAATGCAATTTACGTTGAGCGGTTTTATGCTTTCGTTTGCGGTTTCTATGCTATTTTGGGGGAATTTCAGCGACAAAGTCGGCAGAAAACCAGTTTTAATAATCGGTTCCACAATTTATATGTTTGCAAGTTTGGGAGCGTTATTTTTCAGCGAAAATTTAGACAAATTGATTTTTTGGCGATGTCTGCAAGGCGTGGGCAGTAGTGCTTTGACAACGATGGCGTTTGCGATCGTCAAAGATTTATTTCCGCGAAATCAGACCGAAAAAATTTTAGGTTTAATGCAAACATTCATCGTAATCGCACCGATTTTGGCTCCGGTTTTGGGCGGAATTATGTTGCTTTGGATGTCTTGGCGAGGACTTTTTATCACGTTATTTATTTTTGGTTTGATAGCGTTTTTGGCGAGTATTTTTTTCGTCAGAGAAACTCTGCGACCAAGCAAACGCAATAAAGAAAATGTATTCAAAAATTTACGGCGAATTCCATTTGTGTTATCGCAAAAAAATTTTTTATTTTTGTTGATTTTATTTTCGCTCACGGCAATTCCGTTTATGGCGTATTTGTCAGTGTCTTCGTATATTTATCAAAATTATTTTGGCAAATCGCCGCAAGAATTCAGCATATTTTTTTCTATGAACGCAATGATAGCTATGCTCGGTTTGGCGTTGTATGTCAAGGTTTGGAGCAAGTTTGTAAATCGGCAAAAGTTAATAAGTTTGGTTTATAAAAATTTGATAATTTTGGGCAGTTTGTTATTAGTAATAACTTTTGTTGATGAAGTCAAAAATATTTTGTTCAATGAATGGACGTTCACGGCGTTGGTGATGCTGATAATTTTTAATTGTGCCACAATTCGTCCGCCGGCGACGTTTTTGATGATGTCGCAATTAGATAGCGATAACGGAACAGTTTCCTCACTGATTGGCTGCTTTGGATTTATTTTTGGAGCGTTTGGAATGTATATCGCAAATTTAGATATTTTCGGCAATTATGTTGCAAATTATGGCAGTTTAGCAACAATAATCGGAATACTTTCGTCAATTATTTGGTTTATGCTGAATAAACATAATTTATATAGAAAAATAGAAGTAAATAAATAAAAACAAAAATAAAAACAAAAATAAAAACAAAAATAAAAACATTTTCCACGAGATTTCCCAAAAATTTTTTGAGATTTCTCGTGGGAATTTTTCTTTTTAAATTTTTTAAATTTTTTAAATTTTTTAAATTTTTTAAAATTTTTTATATATAAAATTACTCGTAAAATAATTTTTATACAAAATTTTTTGTAGCGAAAATATTCAAAAGTCATAAACTTTTGGATTGTTTTGTGCTAATAATTTTGTCAAAAGTTGTCAAAAGCGATTTTTTTACTTTTACAAACTCAACAACTAAATTATTAAAAAAATAAATAAAAATAAATAAAAATAAATTACAACAATGAATTTCATTAAAAAATTATTTAAGTCCATTTCTTCATTAGAAAGCCAAGTTTTAGGCTCTCCAAAAAACGATAAAAAAAACGTTAAATATCCAGGCATATTTGACGCAGTTGATGGCAATACCGCAATCATTCACGTGGAAAAAGAAGCATCCGACGCTGCCGGTGCTTATCCGATCACGCCATCAACCCAAATGGGCGAATACTGGGCAGAAGCAGTTGCTCAAGGTCATATCAATGTTTCCGACCATCCGCTAATCTTTGTAGAACCAGAATCAGAACACGCTGCCGCCGCCGTCACCGCTGGTATGGCAATGAGTGGCTTACGTGCCGTGAATTTCTCTTCATCGCAAGGCGTTGCCTTTATGCACGAATCTTTATATCCAGCAGTTGGTAAGCGTTTGCCTTATGTTTTGAACATGGGCTGCCGTGCAATTACCAAAACTTCCTTGAACGTGCATTGTAGCCACGATGATTATCATTGTATTGATGATACCGGTTTTATTCAAATGATGGCAGTCAATGCCACTGAAGCGGCAGATTTAAACTTGATCGCCAGAAAAACCGCCGAGTTATCTTTAACTCCGGCAATTGTTGGTCAAGACGGCTTTTTGACAACTCATTTGATTGAATCTTGCGTTTTGCCAGAACGCGAATTAGTAGAAGAATTTTTAGGTCGTCCGGACGATTTGATTGATACACCGACTCCGGCACAAAAAATTATCTTTGGCGATAAACGTCGCCGCGTTCCAGCCATTTGGGATGTTGATGTTCCAGTCGCCACCGGAATCGTGCAAAACCAAGATGCTTATATGCAATCAGTTGCCGCACAACGCCCATATTTCTTTGATCACATTGAAGGCATAGCCGAGCAATGTATGGAAGAATATGCAGAATTAACCGGCCGCAAATATAACCGCATTTCCACGTATTTAGCCGAAGATGCAGATTATTTGCTCGTCGGAATGGGTTCGTTAGTTGTTCAAGCTCAATGCGTTGCAGAATATTTACGCGAAACTCGTGGAATTAAAGTTGGCGTGGTAAATATCACTATGTTCCGTCCGTTCCCGGGTGATTTAATCGGTCACGTTTTGA
The DNA here is from genome assembly GCA_004555545.1 of Dechloromonas aromatica (nom. nud.). Classification (GTDB taxonomy): domain Bacteria; phylum Pseudomonadota; class Gammaproteobacteria; order Burkholderiales; family Rhodocyclaceae; genus SFHR01. Next base: position 12,712 of record SFHR01000026.1, on the reverse strand, counting down.
AAGGTAAAAAAGGCGTCGCTGTATTAGAACGCACCGATCAACCATTAGCAGAAGATTTGCCAATAATGCGGGAAATCAAAGCAACAGTTATCAAATGCGTAGAAAATTCCGGCTTTGATGAAGGTAAAAAACCTTATCCGGATTATGCTTCTTACGCTCCGAACGATTTGCCACGTTTATACTCCGGCTGCGTCGGCTTGGGTTCGCGTGATATGCAGCCAGAAGCAATGATCGGTGCCGTAGAAAATATGTTGCCTGATGGTGCTCAACGCAAATTCTTTTATTTGTCTATTGATTTTGCCAGAACTCCATTATCAACAAAAGATGAAATTCATCAGCAAAATATTTTGGACGCTTATCCAAAAATCAAAGAATTAACAGTTCGCGGTTCTGAAAATCCAAATTTATTGCCAAAAGGTGCTATCACCGTGCGTATGCACTCAATCGGTGGTTGGGGAGCAATCACTACTGGTAAAAATTTGGCAGTGACTTTGTATGAATTGCTGGGTTATCATTTAAAAGCCAATCCAAAATACGGCTCCGAGAAAAAAGGTCAGCCAACAACTTATTATTTGTCCGTAGCTCCGGAACCAATCCGTATTAACTGCGAATATGTTTATGTTGATGTAGTTTTATCTCCTGACCCAAATGCTTTGGAACACTCCAATCCGTTATCTGGTTTGAAAAAAGGCGGTGTTTTCATTATTCAATCAAATCGCGGTGATAAAACGTGGGCAAGTTTCCCATTATGGGCTCAACGCTTTATCATTGAAAACGAAATCCGCGTATTTTACTTGGACGCTTTCCAAATTGCTCGTGAAGAAGCTGGAACTCCGGATTTGCAATTACGTATGCAAGGAAACGTATTCCAAGGTGCATTCTTCAAAGCAAGTAATGTTATGAAAGATGCCAAACTCAGCGAATCTCGTTTGTTTGATGCAATTCGCCAACAACTTGATCATAAATTCGGCAAAAAAGGTCAAAACGTTGTTGATAATAACTTCAAAGTTGTTAAACGCGGTTATGAAGAACTCATTGAAATCACCAAAGAACAGCAAGTTTTGGGAACTACTGAAAGCGTTATCAAAGCCAAAGAACTCGGTTTGCCAACAATGATGCGTGATACTCCAGAAATGGGTGACGGCTCAGCTGCTGACGTTCATCGCTTCTGGGAGCAAACAGGTTATTTCTATGCAACCGGTAAAGGCAACGATACTTTAGCCGATCCATTTATCGGAATGGGTATGATGCCAGCAGTTACCGGAATTTTCCGCGATATGACTGGAATTCGTTTTGAACATCCGCTTTGGATCGCCGAAAATTGTACCGCTTGTGGTAATTGTTATACCGTTTGTCCAGATAGTGCTATTCCGGGCTTGGTTTCTACGGTGCAAGGCGTTTTTGAAACCGTCATCAATCGCATAGAAAAAACTAAACCCACGCGTTATTTACGCAAATCAACCAGAACCGTTGAGAAGAAACTTCGTGCAATGATTAGCAACGAACAAGCACCTGTTCGCAGTTTAATCACCGAAGCAATTAACGCAACAATCGCCGAAGCTCAAGCAGCTGATCAAGAAAAAATGCGGGAAGAATTTAATTTGTTCGCTGTAGAATTGGGAGATTTCCAACTTGCTATTACCAAACCTTATTGGAGCAATAAAGAGAAAAAATCCAAAGGCGACGGCGGTCTATTTTCTATCACCGTAAATCCTATAACCTGTAAAGGTTGTGCTTTGTGCGTGGATGTTTGTGATGATGACGCTTTGAAGATGATCACACAAACCGAAGCAACTACGGCAAAATTACGTAAAGATTGGGATTTTTGGTTATCTTTGCCGACAACTCCTGCTCAATTTAGCCGTATTGATTCTTTGGATGAAAAAATCGGTGCTTTGGATACATTGTTATTAGACAAACACAATTACGCTTCTATGAGTTGCGGCGATGGTGCTTGTTTAGGTTGTGGCGAAAAAACTGCAATTCACTTATTCACCAGCACGGTTACCGCTTTGATGCAGCCGCGTGTCGCTGAGTTTGTCAAAAAATTAGATAACTTAATTGAGGGGTTGGAAAAACGTATCCGCTTGAAAGTTACCGAATCTATGGATGTTAGCGATACCAAAGCAATTATGGCTGCCGTTGATGCTTCCAAAGATGGCGATTTGACTTTGTCTAAATTATCAGATTCTGTTTCTGCTGGAAAACCAGCTCAACCGATTGATCCGATTTGGATGCGAACCATCGCTAAAACTTTGGAGCAACTCAAAGATTTACGTTGGCGTTATTTGGAAGGTCCAACTAAACGCGGTCGTCGTGAAATGGGTATTGTCAATTCTACGGGCTGTACTTCGGTATGGGCTTCCACTTGGCCATATAATCCTTATCCTTTCCCTTGGACTAACCATTTATTCCAAGATTCACCTTCCGTTGCTATGGGTATATTCTCTGGACATATGCGGAAAATGGCTGATGGCTTCAAAGCCGTGCGTTTGGCAGAATTAGAATTGGAAGGCAAATATAACGCCGAAATTCACGACGATTTCTTACGTCGCTTTGATTGGCATCAATTCAGTCAAGATGAATGGTTAATGTGTCCGCCGGTTGTCTCTATTGGTGGCGATGGTGCGATGTATGATATTGGTTTCCAAAATCTATCGCGTGCTTTGATGAGCGGAATGCCGATTAAAGTGTTGATTTGTGATACGCAAGTTTATTCTAACACTGGCGGTCAAGCTTGTACTTCCGGATTTATTGGACAAGTTTCGGATATGGCCTCGTTCGGTAAAGCACAACACGGTAAAGAAGAAATTCGTAAAGAGATTTCTTTAATTGCTATGGCACACCGCACTTCATTTGTTTTACAAAGTACTATCGCTCACGTAAATCATTTGTTGGAAGGTTATATTGACGGTTTGAATTCACGTCGTCCGGCATTGTTTAACATTTACACGGTTTGTCCGCCCGAACACGGAATTGCCGATGATGTTAGTGTTCAGCATAGCAAATTGGCTTGTGAAGGGCGTGCATACCCATTATTCCGTTTTGACCCGGATTTGGGAACTACTTTTGCCGAATGTAGCAGTTTGGAAGGCAATCCGGCTATTGAATCTGACTGGCCAAAATATACTTTGCGTTATTTGGATGCTGATAAACGCGAACAAACTATGGAATTGCCGCTCACTTTTGCTGACTTTGCGGTCACCGAAGGACGTTTCAGCAAACATTTCCGCAAAGCTCCGCAAGAAACTTGGAACGGCAATATGGTTTTATTAGCCGATTTCGTGGCAATGAGCGAAGACGAACGCGAAGGTTTATTCCCATACATTTGGATGACCGATAGCAAAAATCAGTTGGTTCGTATGATGGTCAGTGCCGAAGTTGTCCGAGCAACCGAAGAGCGTTTGCAATTCTGGCATCAGTTGAAAGATTTGAGTGGCTTTGGACGTAAAGAAGATGATGATCAACTATCCGAAGAACAGTTGGCTCAAAGAATTCGTGCAGAATTGATAGCCAAAGTCACCGGCGTATTGAACGGCAATGTTGCCGTGTCAAGTAATTTGCCTTTGACTTCTGCGGTTTCTATTTCAGAATCAGAAGCAGTTGTCGGATCTGCAGCTCCGAGCTTGACTGCCGATGCCGATTTTGACGCCGCTTATGTCAATTCGCCAGATTGCACGGCTTGTGATGAATGTATGAATATTGCTCCGAAAGTGTTCAAATACAACGACAAACATCAAGCGATGGTGTTTAATCCAAAAGGAGCCAAGTTTGTAGATATCGTCAAAGCGGCAGAAAAATGTCCGGCAAGTTGTATCCATCCGGGAACGGCGTGGGATAAAAATGAGCCGAATATCGCTAAATTACAAGCTCGGGCAGATAAATTTAATGATTAAATTTAAAATTTAATTAAATTAAATTTAATTAAATTAAATTTAATTAAATTTAATTTAATTTAAAGCAAAAACAAATTTCCACGAGAATTTCCAAAAATTTTTTGAGAATTCTCGTGGAAAATGTCAATAAATTGTAGTTTTATGTTATTTAACAACATTATTCCCAGCAAAGTAATTCGTTTGGAAGACATCAAAAAAAATACTAATAATACTTTGCATAAATTATGCGAATGGTTTGGCGTTGATTATAGTGAAACTTTAAAACAAGAAACTTTTGGAAATCGCAAATTTAATACTCCATCGCAACAAAATATCAAAAGTTTTAATACTGAAAATATTGATAGAAAAATCGGAAGTTTATACGCTGATAAACATCAACATTTATCAGAACGTGATTATAGAATTTTGAATATTCTTAGTTATCCACTTTCGGTAAAATATAACTATCAAAAAACCGATAGTGATTTTATTAAAAGTGAAATAAAATACTTGAAAAATGAATTAAGTAAAAACGAAAATTACTTATTTGATTATGAAATAAATTTGCAGCAGCAATTAAAAAAAGAAGGTATTTCGGAAGACGAAATTTACAATATACAAAAAAATTTTCGTTGCTTATTATTGCCGTTTTTAGATTACTTGGAAAAGTATCAAACTTATCCCGGACTTGCGGAGTTGTTAGAAGTTTAAAAAGCAATAAAAAACAAGAATAAAATAAAATTTTTCCACGAGATTTCTCAAAAATTTTTTAGAAATAATTTTTAAAATCTCGTGGAAAAAATTTTTATATCTTTTTACATTTATCAAAAATCAAAATTAAAAACCAAAATTAAAAACCAAAATGAACTTTCAACGTCCGATTGTTGCTAAATTTTCTAAACAAAATCTGCAACATAATGCTTTATTAGTTAAAAATAAATTCGCTAAAAATTCTAAATTTTTTGCCGTTATCAAAGCCAACGCCTACGGTCACGGACAACTTTTCGCCGTAGAAGCCCTGAAAAATATCGCCGACGGATTTGCCTTGTTAGAGTGCGAAAACGCTGTCCTGTTGCGAGAAAATAATTTGATCAACGCAAATCAAAAAATCATTTTGTTAGAAGGCATTTTTTCGGCTAAACAAGCCAAGCAAGTTTTAGATTGCAACATCATTTCCGCCGTGCATTGCGTAGAGCAATTCCAATGGCTTTTGGAACAATTCCAAAAAAATCAGAAAAATTCGCAAGTTTTGGAAATCGCCATAAAACTCAACACCGGAATGAATCGTTTAGGTTTTACGCAGCAAAATTTCGCTAATGCTTTGAATTTGTTAGCAAATCCAGATTTTGCCGTCGCTCTGAAAAATCAAAAAATCAAAATAACTTTGATGACTCATTTTGCCACCGCCGACGAAAATCTGCCAAATAAAGGAATTCACAAGGCAATAACAAATTTTCAGAATTTAGAAAAAATCTTCCAGCAAAAATTTCCAAATTTGGCTTATCAAAAATGTTTAGCGAACTCCGCCGCAATTTGCGATTTTCCGTCCGTGCATTATGACTGGGTGCGTCCGGGAATTATGTTGTATGGCAGTTCGCCGTTTGGCTTACAAAATAACAAAACTGCCGCCGATTTAGATTTGAAGCCGGTTATGACTTTGCAAAGCAAAATCATCGCAATTCAGCATCTCAAAGCCGGAGATTGCGTCGGTTACGGCGAAACTTTTATCGCTAAAAAAGATATGAAAATCGGCGTAGTTGCTTGTGGTTATGCCGATGGTTATTTACGTTCAACGCCCAGCGGAACGCCGTTGATGGTAAATAATCAGAAAACAAAAAGCGTCGGCAGAATTTCTATGGATATGCTGTGCTGCGATTTGACCGATATTTCCGGCGAAGTTGGAATCGGAACGCCGGTGACGCTTTGGGGCGACGGAATCGCTGGAAGTTTGCCCATAGATGAGGTTGCAGAATTCGGCGGAACAATTTCTTATGAATTGATGTGTAGTTTGGCAAATCGCGTCAAGCGGGAAATTATTGATTAAATAAAAATCAAAAAATATAAAAATATAAAAATAAAAATTTTCCACGAGAATTCTAAAAAAATTTTTGGAAATCTCGTGGAAAATTTTTATATTTTTTTTGCAACTTCAATTCCGCTACGAATTGCCGATTCTAATGTATTTGGAAATGCTGTATAAACATAATCGCCACAAAAATATAAATTTTTCAGCGGCATTTTCTGTTTTGATTTCGCCAAAATATTGCTAAATAATTTTGTATTCTCTTTACGGCACGACAGCGTCGCTCGTGGCATATGCACCGCCCGTTGAAACTCTAAATATGGCAATTTTTTTCTGTCCGCAGAATCTTCCGGCAACGAATTTTTATGCATTTGCAATAATTTTTCTATATATGAACTGCGTAAATTTTCCAAATTATCATTCCAAGCACTTTGCCAAGCTCCGCTGCCGGAAAATACCACCGAATAATTTGCCTCGCCGTGATGAATCAACCAAGACGGAAATGGTTGCTCCAAATAAATTAACGCATCAGGAAAATTTAAACACCGATTAAATGAAAAATACAAAGTCCCGACAGCTTCGCTGCTTAAATTTTGGTCATCAAAATTGACAGCGATTTCAGAATTATTCAGCAAATCCAAGCAATGTTGCGGCGATGTAGCAATGATTACGCTATCAAAATATTCCGGAAAAGTGCCGTCTGCGTTGGATAAAAACCAGCCGTTATTTTTTTCATACGCTATATTGCCAATGCGACAACGCGTGAAAATTTGAGCGTCATTTTGTTCTAACCAAAAATGAGCCGGTTCGGCAAACAAATCCGACAAACCAGTTTTGGGAATAAGAATATCGCAGGAATTTTTATCGGAAAAATTGCAAAAACTATTTGCCAAAACATTATCAAAAACGTCGGAGTCGGCGTCCAACGGATGCGTATTCATAGACGCCAAACATAGCGGAAACAAAATATAACGCAAAACGTTGCAATTTTCGTTATTTTGGAAATGCGGCAACAGATTTTCATAAACCGTTGGATATTTATTTTTGAGAAAAAAATTAAAAATTTTGAATTTTTTTAGCAAAGATTTTGTTTTGATTTTTTGCAGATATTTTTGGAATAAAGATTTTTCTACATCATTGATTCCTATGGCATTTTGGAGCATTTGCAATTTTAATTTGTAGGCCTGACGAGCCGAAATTTTTTTGTTATTTTCTGAGTGATTTTCCAAGTGCATAGCCACTCCGGAATCGGCACTAATCAAGGCAAACGGCAATTTTGTGAGCGTTTTATCTATATCAATTTCCAAAAGATCCAACAAGCGAAAAGTTTGCGAATAAGCACCGAGCAAAATATGTTGCCCATTATCCATCGCCCAAGAATTTTTGGTATTTGCATTTGGCGGCGGCGGAACCGGCGGAATTTGAATTTTTTGCGGATTTAAACTTTTGGCACGTCCGCCCAAATGATGTCCGGCTTCAAAAAGCGTCACCGAAAATCCGCGATTAACCGAGTGAATAGCCGCAGAAATTCCAGCGAACCCACCGCCGATAATGGCGATTTTACGTTTGAAATTTTTGATGCGTTTGATATTTCTGAGGAATTTGGAAAACTTATTTTTTTGCATTTAGTAATTATATTTTTTTATATTTTTCTACGAGATTTTGTAAAAATTTTTCAAAAAATTTTGGAGATTTCTCGTGGAAAAATAGTAAAAATCAAAAATTTATATAATTATTAAAACATTAAAATATTAAAACATTAAAACATTAAAACATTAAAACAATTATAAAGAAATAATAAAAATTATGCCGAGTATTAGTTTATTTTATGGAATAGTGGTTTATATGTATTATAAAGATTTTGAAAAACATCACTTGCCACATATACACGTTAAATATCAAGAATATACTGCAACAATTTCAATTACTAATGGATAAATTTTGTCCGGAAAATTACCTAATAAGCAACTAAAAATGGTTCAAGTTTGGATTGATATTCATCAAGAAGATTTATTGTTAAACTGGGATTTGGCAGTAGCAGGTGAAACTCCGTATAGAATTGAACCTTTAAGATAATTTTTATTAAAAATACATAGTATAAATTTCTATAAAAAATGCCGAAACTAATCAAAATTGAAGTGTTAGATAATTATATTTTGAAATTGTTTTATAACAATTCAGAAATGCGTTTGTTTGATATGAAACCATATTTAAATCAAAAGCCGTGGAATCAAATTGCTACGCCGAAAAAATTTAATCAAGTAAAAGTAATAAATGGCGATGTCTGTTGGGAAAATGGTATGATTGATATGTCGCCAGATACTATTGAAGTAAAATCAATTTTGATTGATCAATAATATAATGGAAATAAAAATTTTCCACGAGATTTTGTAAAAATTTTTCAAAAAATTTTGGAGATTTCTCGTGGAAATTTGTTATTTTTATACTTTTTATATTTTTTATAATCAAACAAAAAATAACAAAAAATAACATAAAAAAAACATAACAAAAAAACATATAAAAACATAAAAAATTATTTGAGAACTTTCTAAAAAAAACTATTATGTTGCAATATATTTTCCGCAGAATTTTTTACGCAATTCCTATTTTAATTGGCGTGAATATTCTCACTTTTGCATTATTTTTTATTGTTAATACGCCGGACAATATGGCGAGAATGCAACTTGGTGATAAACACGTCACCAAAGAAGCTATTGAGCAATGGAAAATCAATCACGGATATAATAAAGCATTATTTTTTAACGAGAAGGAAAACAATATTTCCGGCAAAATAACTAATACAATTTTTTTTGATAAATCTATAAAAATGTTTGTTGGTGATTTGGGTTTTTCTGACGACGGAAGAAATATACAAAGAGAAATTCAGCAGCGTATGTTGCCCTCATTGACGATTGCTTTGCCGACATTTATTTTGGGAATTTTAGCGGCAGTTTCTACGGCTTTGATATTATCATTTTTTTATAAAAATGGCTTTTACAAATTAGATTTTTTTGGCGTAATAATATGTATTTTGATGATGTCAATTTCTGGTTTGTTTTATATCATTGGCGGACAATTTTTATTTGCAATAATGTTAAAATTAGTGCCTATTTCCGGCTTTGGTGACGGCTTTTTTGATAACATAAGATTTGTAATTTTGCCGGTGCTTATCGGCGTTATTGCAGGTCTTGGTGGTTCTGTGAGATGGTATAGAGCATTATTTTTGGAAGAGATAAACAAAGATTATGTAAAAACTGCAATAGCAAAAGGATTAAATCAAAAAACTATATATTTCAAACATATTTTACAAAATGCTTTAATACCTATTTTGACCGGCGTAGTAGTTGTAATTCCATCATTATTTATGGGCTCGTTGCTAATGGAGTCCTTCTTTGGAATTCCTGGTTTAGGAAGTTTCACCATAGAGGCAATACAGTCTCAAGATTTTTCAATAGTTAGAGCAATGGTTTTTGTTGGTTCAGTTTTATATATTATCGGACTGATTTTAACCGACATTTCTTATACATTAGTTGATCCAAGAATTAAATTAAATTAAATTAAGTTAAATTAAATTTAATAGTTAATAGTTAATAATATGAATTTTCTGCCAGTAGTTTTATGGACTGATATATTAGTTTATTTGCTTATTATATTAAGTTCAGTATTGTTGATAGTAATGTTAAAAAATCCATTACAAAAAAATGCTTTATTGCAATTATCACAAAGCAAATCCGGAATGATTTCTGTGTTAATTTTAATGATTTTTGTAATCATTGGTTTTGCAGATTCTTTGCATTTTCGTTTGGCTTTAAATAATAATAATAATAATCAACATCAGCAACATAATTCAGAAAACATAGCAAAAAAATATTATTCCGTTGAAGTTTTATCGCTGTTAGATTACGCTTTATTACCGTTAAAAGAAAATACAGAAAAAACATATTCGGCTCCGTTGGCAACAAATTTATCGGCATTAGAAGCTCAAGAAATAACTGACGAAAATGGTAATATAAAAGTAAATAGAATTTATCCACGTTTGCAATTTGCTGGACAACATTTAAGCGAAAATTTTACGCAACAACAATATTATGATGATATAAAAAATATCGCAAGTAAATCGTTTTTATATAGTTGTATTTGTTGGCTTATTTTTGTTGCACTAATCAAATTTTCCACGAGAAATACGACATTTTTTTTGAATTCAAAACACAGTTTAGTAATCGCTTTATTTATAATTTTAAATGTTATATTTTTATGCGTAAATTTTGCCGAACATTATCATGTTTTTGGTACCGATAAAATCGGACAAGATGTTTTATATCAAGTTCTCAAAAGCATTAGAGTTGCTTTAATAATCGGGTTGCTAACTACTTTGGCGTTGCTTCCTTTATCAATTACTTTGGGCGTTGTAGCTGGTTATTTTAAAGGTTGGATTGACGACGTTATTCAGTATATTTATACAGTGATAAATTCTATTCCCAGTGTTTTACTAATTGCAGCTGCGGTGCTGTTAATGCAGGTTTTTATAGACACACATAGTCAATACTTTAATACCGCTTTGGAACGTGCTGACTTACGCTTATTAGCATTATGTATTATTTTGGGAATGACTTCTTGGACTGGGTTATGTAGATTATTACGTGCAGAAACTTTAAAAATACGTGAATTAGAATATATACAAGCAGCAAAAGCGTTCGGAGTTTCTTCATTTACTATCATAAGAAAACATATTTTGCCAAACTTAACGCACATTATAATAATTCAGTTAGTAATGGATTTTTCTGTATTAGTTCTCGCCGAAGCTGTATTATCTTACGTCGGTATCGGAGTTGATCCGACTATGATAAGTTTTGGAACTATGATAAATAACGCACGTTTAGAATTAAGCAGAGAACCAATAGTTTGGTGGTCGTTAGTAGCAGCGTTTTCAGTAATGTTAATTTTGGTATTATCAGCCAACATTTTCGCCGACGCCGTGCGTAAAGCATTTGATCCAAAAGAAAAAATAAATATATAGATGGTAAAAAAATAAAAAATAAAAAATAAAATAAAAAAATATTTTCCACGAGATTTCTTAAAAAATTTTTGGAAAATCTCGTGGAAATTTGTTTAATAAAATAGTTTTTAACTTATTTGCGTTATAAAATATTAAAAATAAATAAAAAAATTGAACTTTTTATAAAAGCGTCTAATTATGTCAAACAAACAAACAAACAAACAAACAAACAAACAAACAAACAAACAAACAAACAAACAAACTTAAATTAAATTTAGGATGCGGAGATAAAAAAATTCCAGGTTGGCTTAATGTTGATTTTGTCGATGCTTGTCAGCCAGATTTAGTTTGTGATTTAGAGAAATTCCCTTATATTTGGGATGATAATAGCGTTGATGAAATTTTGCTTTCTCATGTTTTGGAGCATCTTGGGCAACAACGAGACACTTATCTAAATATTATCAAAGAACTTTACCGCATTTGTTGCCATAACGCCATAATTCATATTATGGTTCCGCATCCGCGTCACGACCATTTTGTTACGGATCCAACTCACGTCCGCCCGATTACCGTTGAAGGTCTACAAATGTTTGACCAGAACTTAAATCGCCAATGGATAGAAAAAAAATGGGCCAATACGCCGTTAGGAATTTATTGCAATGTAGATTTTCGGATTATCAAGCACGAATATGTTTTGGATCCGATGTTTAAAACTGCATATGAAAAAGGTGAATTATCGCCGCAAAAAATTTATGAATTATTACGCACACATAATAACGTTTGCCAACAAATAAACATAGAATGGCAAGTTATCAAAGAATAAAAACTAAAAATAAAAAAATATTTTCCACGAGATTTTTAAAATATTTCTTAAAAAATTTTTGGAAAATCTCGTGGAAATTTGTTATTTTTAAATAAATAAATATTTTTATTTTTTTATTTCTTTTTAGCAATCCAAGCGTGAGTTGTATATGGCACCGGCAATGTATCTTTGCCACGAGCATTCAAAAATTGTTCTATATCTGAAATAATTGCTAAAAATTCGCTTCCTGCTTGACGTTGTAGCGTTGCGTGAGATCTCCACGCTTCTATGCAATCATTGCGTTTTTGTTGAAATACCACGCGTGATGATAATTGCACGACATTTTCAAATAAGCCGCTTTGTTCTATGATTTCTCGCTGATCTTCACGACGAGTTCCGTAGCCATAAGTTGGAATATGCCGACGAATTATGCCTTCAATTTCGGACTGAATTGCGTCGTCCAAATCGCGGTGATTCCATAAACACATAAAATATCCGCCATCTTTGAGCAAACGATGACTTTCTTTGAGTGCCAAAGCCCGATCGCAAACATTGAAAGAAGAACCAAAGCTGATAATGTCAAAAATATTTGCCGGTTGATTAGTTTTTTCGCCGGTGCCTTCGTGCCAACGGACGATATTTTTGTCTATCAGTTTTTGAGTGCGTTCAATGCCCAACTCACGCATAGCGTCGTTAGGTTCAACGGCTTCAATTTTGTGACCGCGTTCTGCCAACATCAAGGTCAAATGAGCCACTCCGGCTCCGACATCGCAAATATAAGCGGATTTGTTAGCATTTTGTGGAAATCCGGACAAAGTTAATAATGCATCAATTGCAGCATTAGCGTAATCGGCACGCTGTAAATACGCTTTGGCTAAGGTTGTGTAATCCCATTGAGTTTTCATAAAAAGTAAGAGTGAAAAAAATAATTTGATTGAAATTTGAGAAAGACAAATTTTATAAAACATTTTCCACGAGAAATCCAAAAATTTTTATAGAATTCTCGTGGAAAAAAT
>SFHR01000025.1 GCA_004555545.1 Dechloromonas aromatica (nom. nud.) | reverse complement strand
TATATTTATATTTATATTTATATTTATATTATTTATAAGTAATAAGTAATTTGATAATTTTCCACGAGATTTTAAAAATTTTTTTTGATTTCTCGTGGAAAATATAAAATTATAAAAAGCAAACAGGCAAGCAGATAAAAAATAAAAAATAAAAAATAAAAAATAAAAAATAAAAAATAAAAAATGACTGATTTATTGTTGATTTCAATCATAACCTTATTGTTAGGCAGTTTTATTGGTTTTTTGTGCGGTATTTTTGGTATCGGCGGCGGAACTATTGCGGTTCCGGCGTTTTTATTGCTTTTTACATATTTTGAAAATAGCATCAAAATTCCGCAATCGGTTTTGATGTTGGAGGTTTTGGCCACAACATTGTGTTTGATTCTTTTTACCGCATTTATTTCAATAAAGCAACATAAAAAATACGGCAATTTTCGTGCTGATATCGCTTCAGCTTTGAAATATGGTTTTTTTGCTGGTGGATTTATCGGCAGTTTTATTGCCAAATCTTTGAGCAATGATATTTTGATTTTGTTAGTAGTTTTGTTGTTATATGTGAATTCTGCGAAATTATTATTTCAAAAAAATAATAAAAATAATAAAAATAATAAAAATAATAAAAATAATAAAAATAATAAAAATAATAAAAATAATGAAATAGTTCAAAAAAACCCAGATGAACGTTTATTTTCAAAAAATATTTTGTTAGTTTTTGGTTTCATTGCCGGAATATTTTCGGCGATTGTCGGCGTTGGCGGTGCAATTTTTACAATTCCATTTCTGTTACATTGCAAAGTGCATATCCGTCAAATCATAGCAACCTCGTCCAGCGTAATCTTCTATTTGAGTATGGGAGCAACTTTGGGATATTTTTTGATAAGTTTATCGTTGCCAAATGAGATAAAAATTCCATATAGTTTTGGTTTAATTTATTTACCTGCATTATTTGGAAGTTTAATTGGTTCGTTGATTTTTTCAAAAATTGGCGTAAAAGTAGCACAAAAAATAAACGAAAATATATTAACAAAAATGTTAGGAATATTATTTTTATTTTTGGGAACGTTTATGATTTCAAAAACGAACTTTTTTTGATGAGTAAAAATCAAAGTAGAAGCAAAAAATAAAAATTTTCCACGAGATTTTTCTAAAAATTTTTGAAGAATTCTCGTGGAAAATTGTAATTTTTAATAGTTTTCATTTATTTTTATTTGCAGATTTGTAAAATTTGCTGATACTTCAAATCAAAATAATTTTTATAATTTTTATAAAATTCGCAATTTCCAAAATTTTCTTATAAATAAAAAAATAAAAACTAAAAAATAAAAAATAAAAAACAACACTACAAATTAAATTTTCGCTTTATGAATTTCAATTTTTTTGATAACGACGATAACAACAATAACAGCAGAAACAGCAACGGCAATAACAACAACAGAAATAACGATAACAACGGCAATAACAACAATAACAATAAATTTCGCGGAATTTTGATTTGGTTGGCAATCGCCTTTGTGTTGGTTAGCGTTTTCAATCAATTCAATTTGACATCTCCTTCGCCAAGCGGCAGAAACGTAGAATATTCAAAATTTTTGGAAGAAGTCAAAAACGGCAAAGTCAATCGCGTTGTTATGGAAGGCAGAACTTTGCTCGGAACGCTAAACGACGGCAAACAAATCAGCACTTATGCTCCGCCAGATTTGTGGTTAGTGTCAGATTTGCTAAAAAATAACGTGCAATTTGAAGCCCGTCCGGAAAAAGAAGAATCTTTCCTAACAAATTTATTTGTCAGTTGGTTTCCGATGATTTTGTTGATCGGCGTGTGGGTTTATTTTATGCAGAAAATGCAAGGCGGACGCGGCGGAATTTTTTCGTTTGGACGTTCCAAAGCCAAGATGACTCCAGAAGATCAAAATCGCGTAACCTTCAAAGACGTAGCCGGTTGTGATGAAGCCAAAGAAGAATTAGTAGAAATCGTTGAATTCTTGCGAGATCCAACAAAATTTCAACGTTTAGGCGGACGAGTTCCTCGCGGAGTGTTGATGGTCGGAAATCCAGGAACTGGTAAAACTTTATTAGCCAGAGCCATCGCAGGAGAAGCCAAAGTCCCATTTTTTAGCATTTCCGGCTCCGATTTCGTGGAAATGTTTGTCGGAGTTGGTGCCGCCAGAGTCCGTGATTTGTTTGAAAACGCCAAAGAAGAATCGCCGTGCATAATTTTCATAGACGAAATTGATGCCGTTGGTCGTCACCGGAGTTCCGGATTTGGCGGCGGCGGTAATGATGAACGCGAACAAACTTTAAATCAGTTGTTAGTAGAAATGGACGGCTTTGAAAGCACTAACGGAACCATTGTGATTGCCGCATCAAATCGCCCAGATGTTTTAGATCCAGCGTTATTGCGTCCGGGTCGCTTTGATCGCCAAGTTGTCGTGCCCTTGCCGGATATTCGCGGTCGTGAGGAAATTCTGAAAGTTCATATGCGAAAAGTTCCGGTTTCCAAAGATGATGCCGATAAAATTGCCTCCGTGATGGCTCGTGGAACGCCCGGATTTTCTGGTGCGGATTTGGCAAATTTAGTCAATGAAGCGGCGTTATTTGCGGCTCGTGGAAATAAGCAGTTTGTTGATTCCGAAGATTTTGAAAAAGCCAAAGATAAAATTATGATGGGTGCCGAACGGCGTTCTATGGTGATGTCCGAAGAAGAAAAGAAAAATACCGCTTATCACGAATCCGGTCACGCTTTGGTGGCTAAAATGGTGCCGAAATCGGATCCAGTGCATAAAGTAACGATTATTCCACGCGGACGAGCTTTGGGTTTGACTATGCAGTTGCCCGAGCAAGATCGTTACGGCTATGACAAGCAATATTTGTTGAGCCGCATCGCCGTGTTATTTGGCGGACGCATCGCCGAAGAAGTTTTTATGAATCAAATGACGACTGGCGCTTCCAACGATTTTGAACGTGCCACGCAGTTAGCACGTGATATGGTTTCCAAATATGGAATGTCAGAAACGCTCGGCGTGATGGTTTATAGCGAACCAGAAAGTAATGACGGCTTTTTGGGACGTTTCGGTGGCAGTAAGAATAACGTCTCCGAAGCAACTATGCAAAAAGTTGATGCCGAAATCCGTAGAATTTTGGACGAGCAATATGCTTTGGCGAGAAAAATCATAGAAGAAAATCAGGACAAAATGCACGCAATGGCTGAAGCGTTGTTGAAATGGGAAACCATAGACGCCGATCAAATTGACGATATTTTGGCTGGAAATCCGCCACGCGAACCTAAAGATTTTGGCGATAAAAAATCCGAAAAAGAAAAAGTCGCCGAAGAAGTAGAAACGGAAACGGAAACAATAAATATTAGTAAGGAATAAAAAGTAAAAGCAAAAATAAAACTTTCCACGAGATTTTCCAAAAAATTTTTGGGATTTCTCGTGGAATTTTGTTTATTTATGTGTTTATTTATCCTTTTATAATATATTTTTCATTTGTTTTTGAACCTCTACAAAGGTTTTCATTTTAACTAATTCATCATTTTCTAATATAGGAAAATATATTTTGTTTTTTATATCTTCTAATTTTAAATCTAACATAATACTTCCTGTTGCTAATGCTTCTGCCTGTATTAAAAAATCATTAGTAAATAAAAAATGATAAAAACTCAATCTAATATTTTCGTCATTGATTCTAATGCGAAAGCAACCGTTAGTAGCGATTAAATTTTCGGTATTATTTGTATTTATTATCATAGCAAATTTTTCAAAACTACCTTTCAATTTGCTGATGATAATATCATTTTCTTGGATACTAACTTTTGCACGATTTGGCAATTCCCAACCACGTAATTTGTTTTTTGTAGAATAATCTCCGTGAGATAAATTGGAAATATCTATATATGTATATAATGCAGATTTTTCAATTGTAAAATCGTTTTCTTTTTTATTGCTAATATCAAAATTTTTTAAATTACTAAACTTATTTTTTTGTATTTTTTCAATACATTTTAAGTATTTTTCTTCAAAAAGTTCTGGATTTATAATTAAATTTTTATTTTCATCTTCATCAAATAATCTTGATTTTAAAACATAATTGTAATGAACTTTTTGGCTTTCATTTTCTATTTTGTTTAGCCGAGTATTTATGTTGCAGAAATCATAAACAAAGGACTTAAATTTTTCAGTAATACTCGGAAAGTCATTTAATGAAATTCTTTGATTATTATTATCTAAAATATATTCTCCATTATTTTGATCACGCATAAATAATGGAGATAAATTTTTAGAATTATAATCAAAACCTAAATTATTAACTGTTGCCATAAATATTTTATAATCTGGATTATTTTTCGGTTGCTGTTGTTGTTTTTGTAATAATAAAATACCACTTTTAACTCCGGTATTACTTCCTTTAAAAGCACCTTCTGGCAACGATATATACGCCAAAATTTGTGAATTGTTAATAATATATTGACGTAAAATTTTATCATTAGGATTAGTTAGATATCCGTGTGGCAAAATAATAGCCAAAATACCATTTTCTTTTAACAAATTTAAACTACGTTCTACGAATAAAATCCCAAGTTGAGTATAATCTCCTTGTTTATATAATTCATAATTATTTAAAATATTTTTATTTCCTGTAAAGCGTGTTTTATCGCCAAAAGGGGGATTTGTAATTACAAAATCAAATTCATTATTATTATCATTGTAATTTTCTATACTATCTTTTTCATAAATATGACTTTTTCCATCACCATTTATTATCATATTTAATTTTGCTACTTCTACGGCATTTTTGGAACAATCCCAATAATAAATATTATCATTAGTGGCACATTTACGATTTGCTTTTATTGCCCCAACTAAAAAATCTGCACTTCCACCGGCTGGATCAATTAGTTTATTCATATTTTCTATATTCAATAAACTGATGATAAATTCTACAATACTGATTGGAGTATAAAACTGACTTAATTCAGTTTTCAATGTAGAACTTGCAAATTTCATAAATAAAGTTTGCAATATATCTTGTTTAGAATTTAAAAAAGTATAGTTTTGTAATAATTTAATAATACTAATCAAAGTTACTTCATTAAAGTTTAAATTTTCTGACAAATTTTGATTAGAATAATACAATTTTGCTTGACTATATAATTCATTTATTTTTTTACTTAAATTATTATTAGTTAATTGAAAAGTTAGTATTTTATTGTTATCTTCGCACTGTTTTTCATCAAAATATTTACATAAAATCAAAGCAAATAAACGGTTATATTTTTCCTCTTTAGTAGTTCCAATATTATGCAAAATTTGCTCTAATCTTTCCAAAATTGCCGTAATATTTTCAATAGGTCTTAAGTCAGCAAATGTTAAAGATTTTTGCTGAAAATCAAAACCAAATATAGGCAAATGATTCAAATTATATTCTGTTTTATAATTATCAAAATCACAAAATAAAACATTTTCTACGCCATCAAAATAAATACCAAACCTTGCGTTAGTTTTAATTAAAGCAGGAATAAGTTGATTATTTATAGCATTATTTTTTTCTTTATTTTCGTGTTTTATTTCTGCAAGCAAAATAATTTTATTATCATCATTTTCATCAACAATAACTATGTCAGCACGTAAATTATTTTTTGCATTATTACCTAATTTCCAAATAATATCTTCAAACTTAAAACATTGTTTAGGATAGTTTTTAGACAATAAGAAATTCACGCATTGTATTCGTTGATATTCTTCAGTAAAAGTTAAACCATCTTTGGCAAAAGTTTTTGATTTTAACCTCCCACGAATAGGGCAAGTCAAAATTTGATTATTCATAATAGTAAATAGTAAATAGTAATATGTATTTATTGTTTGATATAAATTGAAATTTAATTTGAATATAAAAAATAAATTTTTTCCACGAGATTTTCCAAAAAATTTTTGGGATTTCTCGTGGAAATTTTATTTTCAAATATTTTCTATTTTCAAATATTTTTAAATATTTTTAAATATTTGTTTTTTTACTTTTTAGCTGCTTTTTCGGCTTCTACTTGAGCGGCTGATTTTTCCCAAGGTTTTGGACGTGGTGTTGCATCAACACTTGGCGGAATAATTGGGAATTCAAATTTTGGTTGATCGCCGGTCAAGGTTTTCAAGAAAGCAACAATTTTGGCATTTTCATCGTCGGTGAATTTTCTGCCTAATTGCAAACGACCCATTATATCAACAGCTTGAGTCAAAGTATCAGCAGCTCCGTCGTGGAAGTATGGATAAGTTAATTCAACATTGCGGAGTGTAGGAACTTTGAAGTTGAAGCGATCAGCATCTTTGCCAGAAACTCCGGCACGACCTTGTGCAGGATTTGCAGTTTTGTATTCTTCAACAACGCCCATTTTTTGGAAAGAATTTCCACCGATATTTATGCCATTGTGACAAGCAATACAACCAGCAGATTTGAAGAGTTGATAACCTTCATATTCAGTTTTGGTGATTGCTTTGGTATTGCCTTTTAACCATTGATCAAAGCGAGAATTTGGAGTCATCAAAGTTTCTTCAAAAGCAGCAATGGCTTCAGTGATTTTTTCAATATCAACTTTTTCTGTGCCAAAAACTTTTTTGAATTCAGCAACATATCCAGGAATTGATTGAATCTGTTGAACTGCCAAAACGTGAGTATTTGCCATTTCAAGCGGATTGGCGATTGGGCCACCAGCTTGTTCGCGTAAATCTTTGGCACGTCCGTCCCAGAATTGAGCGATATTTAAAGCAGAATTCAAAACAGTTGGAGAATTGATTGGACCTCTTGACCAACCGTGACCGATAGAGGTTTCTAAATTGTCAGTTCCGCCAAGTGATAAATTGTGGCAAGAATTACAAGAAATAAAGCCAGAATTTGATAAACGTGGGTCAAAGAATAATTTTGCACCCAAATCTACCATTGCTTTATTTTTTACTTTGGCGGCGGCAATCGGTTGAATTGGCTCGTCTTTGTCTGGTTTTGGAACGCTATCTGATTTTGCAGCAATAGCAGCAGACATAGAAACAGCACCGAAAGCAACGGCAATAGCGGCGGTTAATAAAGTTTTACGCATATAAAAACTCCTATATTTGAAATGAAGAGAAAATGGTAATTTAATTAAAAATTGAGTAAAAATAAGAAATCTTTGATTGATTATTAACTGATAATTTTATTAAACAATTTTAAAAAAGTTCAATAAATTTTTGCAGATTTTACAATTATTTTTATTTTTTTTATTTTTTTTATTGTTTTTGTTGATTTTGTTGATTTGTGCTGATTTTGCTTGTTAATAAAATTTTTTAATTAACATTGTTAATAAATTTAATTGATGAAAATCTACAAATTAAAAAATTTTTAAAATTTTTACTTTTTTTACTCCCTTATTTCGCTTTATTTCGCCTTATTTTGCCTTATCACTTGCAAAAGTTTTGTATTATTTTCATAATATTCACATTTTCCACGAGAAATCTAAAAAATTTTTTGGAAAAATCACTGATAAAACTCATAGAAAGCAAATAATTATGATTCCTGATATAAATTTATTTTTGGCTTCCTCCGTTCACGATATGAAAAATTCTATCAATATCTTGAGCAATTATTTGAAGCAGTATTTGGCAAAACACGTCCAAGAAAATGACCCCGATTTGGAAAATATTTCCCAAATGATGGAAGAAAGCCAACGCATCAACGGAAATTTAATTCAATTATTAACTTTATATAAATTAGGGCAAGATAGCTATCCATTTTCGCCAGAAACGCACAATTTGGAGGAATTTGTTGATGAAACAATTTCGCACATAGATGGCGTTTTGAATTCCAAAGATGTGACTTTGGAAATTGAAATGGATGATAATATTTTTTGGGAATTTGATTACGATTTGTTAATGGGCGTGATAATTCACGCTTTGAATAATGCAATCAATCACACAAAAGATAAAGTAATGTTGGAAATTTATACCGAAAACGACGAATTTTTGGTAATCAATGTGGAAGATAATGGGCGTGGATTTCCGCAGAAAATAATAGAGAGCATTCCGCATATGCTGGATGAACATTACGCACAAAGCAGCAATTTTATTTCTGGTAGCACCGGTTTGGGTTTATATTTTTCGGCAGTTGTAGCGAATCTGCACGAGAATAATAATAAAAAAGGAAATATTGCGTTATCAAACGGCGGCAAACTCGGCGGCGGAGTTTTTACGATTAAGTTGCCGTAAATAAACATAAACAAATAAAAAATTTTCCACGAGATTTCCCAAAAATTTTTTGAGATTTCTCGTGGAAAATTTGTTTTTTATTTTTACTTTTTATTTATAAACGAATTTATTGTTATTCGTTATCTTCAGCTGTTTCAACATCAGCGAATTCCATTTCTTCAACTTCTTCGCTTTCGTCGTTATCAGCAATTACCGGTTTGGTTTTGCTATGAAAATGTTGCCGCGTATGCACGTGATCTTTGGATTCTTGCATAGTTTGCTCATATAAACTTGGTTTATGCAATTCTTTATGCAATAAAGAATCTTCGGAATTTTTTTCCTTACGCGTTTTGTGATAAGCAAGTCCGGTTCCGGCTGGAATTAAGCGTCCGACAATGACGTTTTCTTTCAAGCCACGCAATTTATCGCGTTTGCCCATAATCGCAGCTTCGGTCAGAACTCGCGTAGTTTCTTGGAACGAGGCCGCAGAAATAAATGAATCAGTTGATAAAGATGCTTTGGTCAAACCTAACAAGACATTATCAAAAGTTGCCGGTTGTTTGCCTTGTGCGATGGCTTCTTCGTTAGCCAACAAGACATCTGCACGCTCAACTTGGTCGGATTTAATGAAATGTGTATCGCCTGGATCAACAATATTGACGCGACGCAACATCTGCCGCACAATAACTTCAATATGTTTATTGTTGATTCTTACACCTTGCAAACGATAAACGTCTTGCACTTCTTCGGTGATATAACGAGTCAAAGCTTCAATGCCTTGCAGACGCAAAATATCGTGCGGATCTGGTTCGCCTTCTACGATTTTTTCCCCTCTATTAACAATTTGAGCGTCGTGGACTAAAACGTGTTTATCTTTGGGGATTAAACTTTCGTGCGTATTGCCGTTTTTGTCGGTGATAATCAGACGTTGTTTGCCTTTGGTTTCTTTACCAAACGTTATGCTGCCGGTGATTTCTGCCAAAACGGAGGCATCTTTTGGCACCCGAGCTTCAAATAATTCAGCAACGCGTGGCAGACCGCCGGTAATATCACGAGTTTTTGCAGATTCTTGTGGCATACGAGCCAAGACATCACCAACGCCAACGTGCTGACCGTCTTCAATAGAAATAATAGAACCAACTTGGAACGCAATAGAAATCGGCGTATCCGGATTATTATTCAAATAAATTTGATCGCCATTTTCATCGCATAAACGCACAGAAGGACGCAAACCTTTACCTTTGCCTCCGCGTTTAGGATCAATAACCACCAGCGTAGATAAACCGGTTACGTCATCAGTTTGTTTGGCAACGGTTACACCTTCTTCAACATCCGAGAATTTTGCAATACCAGCGTATTCAGTGATAATCGGACGGGTATGCGGATCCCAGTTAGCCAAAACAACTCCGGCTTTGACAACTTTATTTTCATCAGCAATATCGGTCAAAATTGCTCCATAAGGAACTTTATGACGCTCACGCTCACGACCGTGATCATCCACGATAATCAATTCTCCGGAACGCGAAATAATTACTTTTTTGTTATCGGCACTTACAACGAAGCGTAAATTTTCTGAGAATTTCAGAGTTCCAGCAGATTTGCTTTCTACTTTATCAACAACTGCCGCCCGAGACGCCGCTCCACCAACGTGGAATGTCCGCATTGTCAATTGAGTTCCTGGTTCTCCAATAGATTGAGCGGCAATAACGCCAACGGATTCTCCAACATTAACCAACGTTCCGCGTCCGAGATCGCGTCCGTAGCATTTAGCACATAAACCATATTTGGTTTTGCAAGTCAGAGGAGTTCTGACTTTGACTTCATCTATGCCTAATTTGTCAATCAAATCTACTTTGTCTTCATCTAACAATTCTCCGGCAAAGATCACCACTTCTTGACTGCTGGAATCAAACAAATCTTCGGCGACCACGCGACCTAAAATTCTATCGCGTAAAGGTTCAATGATTTCACCGCCTTCAACTAACGCTTTGAAATAAAAGCCGTCAGAAGTTCCGCAATCATCTTCGGTGATAGCCAAATCTTGAGTTATATCAACCAAACGCCGCGTTAAATATCCAGAGTTTGCAGTTTTCAAAGCTGTATCAGCCAAACCTTTCCGGGCTCCGTGCGTAGAAATAAAGTATTGCAACACGTTCAAACCTTCGCGGAAGTTTGTAGTAATCGGAGTTTCAATAATTGAGCCATCCGGTTTAGCCATCAAGCCACGCATGCCGGCTAACTGCTTAATCTGAGCCGCCGAACCCCGAGCTCCGGAATCCGCCATCATATAAATGGAATTGAAAGATTCTTGTTGAACTTTGTTGCCAAAGCGATCAATTACGGTTTCTTTACCTAATTCATCCATCATCACTTTGGCCACTTCATCACCGGTGCGTCCCCAAATATCAACAACTTTATTATAACGCTCACCCGGAGTGACTAAACCATCGGTATATTGTTTTTCTATTTCTTTGACTTCGGCTTCGGCTTTTTCCAAGATTGCTTTTTTCTGTTCTGGGACTAACATATCATCCGCACAGAACGAAATCGCTCCTTTGGTTGCCAAATCATAACCATTTTGCATCAGAGCATCCGCAAAAACTACGGTTGCATCAATACCGCAACGGCGGAAAGATTCGTCAATGAGTTTAGAAATTTCTTTTTTCTTTAACGCTTTGTCTATGAGTTTGAACGGCAGACCTTTTGGCAAAATCCGTGATAACAAAGCACGTCCGACAGTTGTTTCTGTGCGAATAACTTCTGGTTCCCACTCACCGTCGGCGTTTTTGTGATTGTAATGCGTCAAACGCACTACGATTTTGGTATGCCGTTCGACAACTCCGGCAGCCAAAGCTCGTTCAACTTCGCGGATATCGGAAAAATACATACCTTCGCCTTTTGCGTTGATGCGTTCGCGAGTTGCATAATATAAACCCAAAACTATATCTTGTGACGGAACAATAATCGGCGACCCATTTGCCGGAGATAACACGTTATTTGACGCCATCATTAAAGTTCTGGCTTCCATTTGAGCCTCCAAAGATAACGGAACGTGAACCGCCATTTGGTCACCATCAAAGTCAGCATTAAAAGCCGCACAAACTAATGGATGTAATTGAATTGCTTTACCTTCAATGAGTTTTGGTTCAAATGCTTGAATACCCAAGCGGTGCAAAGTCGGAGCTCGGTTTAACATTACCGGATGTTGAGTGATCACATCTTCCAAAATATCCCAAACTACGCCTTCTTGGTTATCAACCATTTTTTTTGCTTGTTTGATAGTTGAAGCGTAACCTAATTTTTCTAATTTGTTAAAAATGAAAGGTTTAAACAACTCCAAAGCCATAAGTTTTGGCAGACCGCATTGATGTAATTTCAGTTGAGGCCCAACGGTAATAACAGAACGTCCGGAGTAATCTACGCGTTTTCCTAACAAATTTTGACGGAAGCGTCCGGATTTACCTTTGATCATATCTGCCAGAGATTTTAATTGGCGTTTATTTGCTCCGGTCATTGCTTTACCGCGTCTTCCGTTATCTAATAAGGAATCTACGGCTTCTTGGAGCATACGTTTTTCGTTACGGACAATAATTTCCGGTGCTTTCAATTCTAACAAGCGTTTTAAGCGATTATTACGATTGATAACGCGGCGATATAGATCGTTCAAATCCGAAGTAGCAAAACGTCCGCCATCCAACGGCACCAAAGGACGCAAATCTGGCGGCAATACCGGCAAAACTTCCATAATCATCCATTCGGGTTTAATTTTGGAGCGTTGAAATGCTTCCAAAACTTTTAAGCGTTTGGCAATTTTTTTATGTTTGGCTTCAGAATTTGTTACTTCTATTTCTGCACGCAAGCGTTTGACTTCTTCGTCTATGTCTATATTTTTGAGTAATTCTTTGATAGCTTCTGCACCCATCATTGCGGTGAATTCGTCGCCGTGTTCTTCTTGTAATTGCAAATATTGCTCTTCGGTCAAAAGTTGGCAAGTATTTAACTCGGCTACGGTTCCTGGATAAGTTACGGCGTATGCTTCAAAATATAAAACGCGTTCTATATCGCGTAAAGACATATCTAAAACCATTCCAAGACGCGATGGCAAAGATTTCAAAAACCAAATATGCGAGACCGGCGATGCTAATTCTATATGCCCCATACGTTCGCGACGAACTTTGGCGACGGTGACTTCTACGCCGCATTTTTCACATTTTACGCCGCGATGTTTTAAGCGTTTATATTTTCCGCAAGAACATTCATAATCTTTGGTTGGACCGAAGATTTCGGAACAGAATAATCCACCGCGTTCTGGTTTAAACGTGCGATAGTTAATGGTTTCAGGTTTTTTTACTTCACCGAACGACCAAGCACGAATTTTTTCCGGCGATGCCAAACTGATAGTAATTGCGTCAAATTCATCTTCTGGGACTACTTGTTTAAATAAATCTAATAACGCTCTCATAGTTTTACTCTTTGTTTGTTGTTTTTACTCTTATTTATATTTTTGAATTTGTAGTAATTTGTATTTTTGCGATTTTTCAATTTTCCACGAGATTTTTAAAAAATTTTTTGGATTTCTCGTGGAAAATATTTGTTTTTATGATTTTATTTCCGCATTTATTTTTCCATATCAATGTCAATGGCTAAGGAACGAATTTCTTTTACCAAAACATTGAAAGATTCTGGCATACCGGCTTCAATGCGGTGATCGCCTTTAACAATGTTTTCGTAAATTTTGGTTCTACCATTTACATCGTCGGATTTTACGGTTAGCATTTCTTGCAAGACATACGAAGCACCATAAGCTTCCAAAGCCCAGACCTCCATTTCCCCGAAACGCTGACCACCAAACTGAGCTTTCCCTCCGAGCGGTTGTTGCGTAACCAAAGAATAAGGGCCTGTGGAACGCGCGTGCATTTTTTCATCTACTAAGTGGTGCAGTTTCAAATAATGCATATAACCGACCGTGACTTTACGGTCAAACGGATCGCCGGTGCGTCCATCATACAAAGTCATCTGCCCAGAAGTTGGCATTTCAGCAAGTTCTAACATTTGTTTGATTTCGGTATCTTTGGCACCATCAAACACCGGAGTTGCAAAAGGCACGCCTTTGCGGAGATTTTCGGACATTTCCAAAATTTCAGCATCCGTGAGTTCGTCCAAATTTTCTTTATGTCCGCTGCTGTTATAGATTTTGTCTAAAAACTGACGGAGTTCGGCAATTTTGGCTTGACGTTTCAACATTGCGTCAATTTTATTGCCTAAACCTTTGGCGGCCAAACCCAAATGGACTTCCAAAATTTGACCCACGTTCATCCGTGACGGCACCCCAAGCGGATTCAATACAATATCAACCGGCGTTCCGTCAGCCAAATACGGCATATCTTCAACCGGCAGAATTCTTGATACCACTCCTTTATTTCCGTGACGTCCAGCCATTTTATCGCCCGGCTGCAAACGCCGTTTGATAGCGACATAAACTTTTACCATTTTCTGAACTCCGGCTGGTAATTGATCGCCTTTAGTTAATTTGGTACGTTTTTTCTCGTATGCATCATCAAATTCTACGCGTTTGGCTTGTAAGCTGTCTTGAATCATAGAAATTTGTTTGGCTACTTCGTCAAATTCTTCGCTTAATTCAATTTCAAACCATTGATATTTATCGGTTAATAAATCCAAAAATTCATCATTGAGAATTTTATTTTTGGCTAATTTACTACTCAAAGCTGGAACTTTGGCGGCTTTTTTACCGATTAACAAATTACGAACCCGATCAAATGTATCGCGTTCAATGATGCGGAATTGGTCAGCCAAATCTAATTTATACAAACGCAAATGTTCGTCAATGATAGATTGAGCACGTTTATCGCGTTTAATTCCATCGCGTGTGAACACTTGAACATCTATAACAGTTCCGGAAATTCCAGCCGGAACGCGTAATGAAGTATCTTTTACATCGGAGGCTTTTTCGCCAAAGATTGCTCGTAATAATTTTTCTTCTGGCGTGAGTTGAGTTTCGCCTTTTGGTGTTACTTTTCCTACCAAAACATCACCGGCTTTGACTTCGGCTCCAATATAAACAATACCGGATTCGTCTAATCTGCCTAATTGTGATTCGCCAAGTGAAGCAATATCACGCGTGATTTCTTCTGGGCCAAGTTTGGTATCACGCGACGTAATCGCTAATTCTTCAATGTGAATTGAAGTGTAACGATCTTCGGCGACTACTTTTTCCGAAATCAAAATGGAATCTTCGTAGTTATAACCATTCCAAGGCATAAAAGCGATTAACATATTTTGACCTAACGCCAACTCGCCTTTATCTGTGGAAGCTCCGTCAGCGACAACATCACCTTTGGCAATAACATCGCCAACTTTTACCATCGGACGTTGATTGATATTTGTATTTTGGTTAGATCGCGTATATTTAACCAAATTATAAATATCAACCCCAACTTCTCCGGCGACTGCTTCATTGTCATTAACGCGAACCACCACGCGACCAGCATCAACATAATCAATAACGCCACCACGCCGAGCCGTAACTGCGGTTCCGGAATCTGTGGCTACGGTGCGTTCAATACCGGTTCCGACTAATGGTTTTTCAGCGTATAAACAAGGAACCGCTTGACGTTGCATATTTGCTCCCATCAAAGCACGGTTAGCATCGTCGTGTTCCAAAAATGGAATTAACGAAGCAGCAACAGAAACAATCTGCCCCGGAGCCACGTCCATATAATTCACGCGAGAAGGTTCTGCCAAAATAGTTTCGCCGTTTTCTCTACAAGTTACTAATTCATCGGTTAGATAACCATTTTTATCAAGCGTTGAATTTGCCTGAGCGATTACATATTTGCCTTCTTCAATGGCGGACAAATATTCAATTTCATCGCTAACTTTGCAATCACTAACTTTGCGATATGCGGTTTCTATGAAACCATAATTATTTACTCGGGCATATAAAGCCAAAGAATTGATCAAACCGATATTTCCACCTTCTGGAGTTTCAATCGGACAAACGCGTCCATAATGTGTTGGATGCACGTCGCGAACTTCAAAACCTGCACGTTCGCGAGTTAAACCGCCTGGCCCAAGAGCTGAAACACGGCGTTTATGTGTAATTTCTGACAACGGATTTGTTTGATCCATAAATTGCGAAAGTTGGCTGGATCCAAAAAATTCTTTCAAAGTTGCCGAAATCGGTTTGGCGTTGATTAAATCATTTGGCATCAAGTTTTCTGAATCTGCGTTGCTTAAACGTTCTTTGACTGCTCTATCAACACGAACTAAACCCATACGGAATTGATTTTCAGCCAATTCGCCAACTGAACGCACACGACGATTTCCTAAATGATCAATATCATCAATTTCGCCTTTACCGTTGCGTAAATCAACCAAAATTTTTACTACTTCCACGATATCTTTTGCGGAAAGCGTCATTTGTTCGCGAACTTCTACATTTGCGTTGAATTTTCTGAATTGTTCGGCTAATTCGTTGGCTTGTTCCAAAGTCAAATTTTCTTTGATTGCTCGGCTACCGTAATGTAATTCGCGGACTAAATTTTGCAAATCAAACATATTGATGCCTGTTGCTTCGGACAATGCACGTAAATTTGCTTCAGCACGAGATGCTAAACTTTTTACCATTACTTTGTATTCTAAATCGCCATTTGGACTATTCACGCGGCGATTAAATTTCATCCGCCCAACGTTGGATAAATCATAACGTTCATCAGAAGAAAATAAAGTATGGAATAAAATTTCTACCGCTTCTTCAGTTGGCGGTTCTCCCGGACGCATCATTCTATAAATAGAAACTCTGGCACTTTGCTGACTATTAGTTTCGTCGGCACGCAAAGTATTTGCAATAAAAGCACCACGATCTAATTCGTTGGTGAATAGCGTTTCAATTTGCGTAATTCCGGCTTTACGTAAATCGTTTAATAATAATTCGGTGATTTCCTCGTTGGCTTGAGCAATTTGGATTGAATTATCGTTTGGATCAAAAATATTTTTTGCTAAAATTTTACCGATTATAAAATCGGCAGGAACGGCGATTTTATCAATATTTGCGTTATTTAATTCTCTGACGTGCCGTGCGGTGATGCGTTTATCTTTGGCAACAATTATAGTTCCGTCGGCTTTTTTGATATCAAAATGAGCCAACTCGCCACGCAAACGATTTGGATGGAGTTTAAATTCTATGCCGCTATTGATTTCAGTGGATATATCTTCATCTTGCGGATCTTTTTCCACGAGATTTTCATTATTTTTTTTGGATTTACGTTTTTTGCTGGTGGATTTTTCTTCTGCCAACAAATCGGCGGCATCATTGTTAGCGATTTCTGATTCGCTCAAAGGTTGCAAATAAAAAGTATCAAAATCAAAAAATTCCTGCAAGATTTCTTCGGTTTCCATTCCGATTGCTCGTAACAAAGTGCTGACGTACATTTTGCGACGGCGGTCTATGCGGAAATATAATAAATCTTTGTGGTCAAATTCAAAATCAACCCAAGAGCCACGATAAGGAATAATTCTGGCACCAAATAATAATTTTCCGGAAGAATGTGTTTTACCTTTATCGTGTTCAAAAAATACGCCCGGCGAACGATGTAACTGCGAAACGATCACGCGTTCAGTGCCGTTGATAACAAAAGATCCGCTGTCGGTCATCAAAGGCACGTCGCCCATAAAGCATTCATTTTCGCGGACTTCTTTAATGGAATCAGGATTTTCTTTATCCATTAACACCAAGCGTAATTTTGCCCGTAAAGCAGACTGAAATGTCACGCCGCGTTGTTGGCATTCTGGAACGTCAAAAATAGGTTCATCAAGTTTGTATTCTACGTATTCTAAACGTGCCAAACCTGAATGTGAAACAATAGGAAAGACCGAAGTGAAAGCGGCTTGTAATCCTTCATTTTTGCGT
Source organism: Dechloromonas aromatica (nom. nud.) (assembly GCA_004555545.1). Taxonomy (GTDB): domain Bacteria; phylum Pseudomonadota; class Gammaproteobacteria; order Burkholderiales; family Rhodocyclaceae; genus SFHR01. The sequence continues at coordinate 13,391 of SFHR01000025.1, read as the reverse complement.
TTAGTCGGAGGAATATTGCTTTGTAAAAAGTTTTTATAAGATTGCAACTGCGTGGATAATAAATTTGGGACTTGTAAGACGCGGTCGCGTTTGGCGAAACTTTTACGAATTCTTTTTTTCTCGGTGAAAGAATAAGGCATAATAGAAAATAACTCCGTCAGATGATTTTGAGTGAATAAGGTTTTTGGTTTATTTAAAAAAAATAAAAAAACAATTAAATTCAAATAAAGAAAATGCTCAAACGAGATAAAAATGTAGATTTTGATTATTTTTATATATTTGCTTTATTTGCATCTAATCGTAAGTTTGTTGGATTTGTGATGTTTATTTTTGATTTGATTTGATTTGATTTTTGATTTTTGATTTTTGATTTTTGATTTTTGATTTTGTGAGGTGAAATTTTTTGCTACTTTTTATATTGTTATGTTTTTGTATTTTGATTTTTTGAATAATTTTTTGAATAATTTTTTGAATATTTTCCACGAGATTTGCTAAAAATTTTTTGAGATTTCTCGTGGAAAATATTTTTTGTTGAATTAAATATTTTTAAATATTTTTAAATATTTTTAAATATTTTTAAATATTTTTAAAAATTCAAAAATTATTTCAATTCAACTTTTGCACCAGCGGCTTCGAGTTTTTTCTGTAAATCTTCAGCGTCGGCTTTGGATAAACCTTCTTTGATTGGTTTTGGAGCACCATCAACTAATTCTTTGGCTTCTTTCAAACCTAAACCGGTTACAGCACGGACAACTTTGATGACTTCAACTTTTTTATCGCCACTGGCTGCCAAAACGACGGTAAATTCTGATTTTTCTTCGGCAGCAGCAGCACCGGCACCAGCAGCACCCGGAGCAGCAACTGCTAATGCAGCAGCAGAAACGCCAAATTTTTCTTCAAAAGCTTTAACCAAATCGTTTAATTCCATAACGGTCATTGCACCGACGGCTTCTAAAATTTCTTCTTTACTAATAGCCATTTTTATAAAACTCCAATGTTAAAAAATGTAAATGTTGTTAAAAATATTGTTTAAAAATTATTAAATAAATTATTAAATAAATTATTAAATAAATTATTAAATAAATTATTAAATTATTAAAAATTAAATTTTGAATTAAATTTTTAATAAATTAAAAGCAAGTTTTTATGCTGCTTCGCTTTCTTTTTTCTTTGCCAAAGCTGCCAAAGCACCAGCAAACCCAGAAACCGGAGCCTGCATAACGCCGAGCAATTTTGCCAACAATTCTTCGCGACTTGGAATAGATGCAAGTGCTTTTACGCCTTCAACATCTAAAAGATTTCCAGCATAACAACCAGCTTTAATAATGATTTTGTCATTATTTTTTGCAAAGTCGTTGATTACTTTAGCGGCTGCCACAGCGTCTTCGGAGACTGAATAAATCAGCGGACCGACCATTTGTGGAGCCAAATCTGCAAAAGCAGTGCCTTCAACTGCACGACGCACCAAAGTATTTTTGACCACGTGAAGATAGACATTTTTTTCACGGGCGTTTTTACGTAACAAAGTCAAATCGGCGACTTCAATTCCGCGATACTCGGCGATGACGAGAGTTTGAGCTTTTTTGATTTGTGCAGAAACTTCGGCAACAACGGCTTTTTTGTCGTTTAGATTCAGAGCCATTTTTGGTTTTTACTCCTTGTAAAAACAAAGTTTGTTAATGAAATGATAAATATAAATTTTGATAATTTTTAAATTTTTAAATTTTTAAATTTTTAAATTTTCAAATTTTCCACGAGATTTTCAAAATTATTTCTAAAAATTTTTTGAGATTTCTCGTGGAAATTTTTATATTTACCGCTAAATTTGGCGACCAAAAATAGAAATCGGAGTTTTATTTTTGATAACACCATCTACGTTGGTTGTTCTTGCGAACATTTAAAAAAGCATAAAAATTTATGATTTTACCAACGGTCTTTGACGATAAATCAAAGTAAATTCTGTGTTTTGCTTTGCTTATTTGCTTATTTGCTTATGCTTATAAAGCAGCCACATCAACTTTCACGCCTGGCCCCATCGTAGAACTCAAAGAAATTTTACGAATATATTGACCTTTGGAGGAAGCTGGTTTGGCTTTGTTTAAAGCGTCCAACAAAGCATTAAAGTTTTCTACCAACGCAGCAACTTCAAAAGAAATTCTGCCGATTGTTGCGTGAATAATCCCGGCTTTGTCCGTGCGATATTGCACTTGACCAGCTTTGGCATTTTTGACGGCTTTTTCAACGTCCGGCGTTACGGTTCCAACTTTTGGATTTGGCATCAAACCGCGTGGGCCAAGAATTTGACCTAATTGACCAACCACACGCATTGCGTCTGGCGTGGCAATTACGATATCAAAATCTAATTTTCCGGCTTTGACATCGGCAGCCAAATCATCAAAACCGACAACATCAGCACCGGCATTTTTGGCGATTTCTGCTTTTTCACCTTGTGCAAATACGGCAACGCGAACGGTTTTGCCGGTTCCACTTGGCATAACAACAGAGCCGCGAACAGTTTGATCAGATTTACGTGCATCAATTCCGAGTTGCACGGCGATATCAACGGATTCATCAAATTTTGCGTTTGCTAATTCTTTAATCAAAGCAAGAGCGTCATTCAAGGCGTATAATTTTTGTGCTTCTACTTTGCCTTGTAAAGCTTTTTGTTTTTTTGTGATACGAGCCATAATCTTAAACTCCTTCCACATTTAAGCCCATCGCTTTGGCAGAACCGGCGATAGTGCGAACGGCGGCATCTAAATTTGCTGCGGTTAAATCAGGTTCTTTGGTTTTGGCGATTTCTTCTAATTGTTTGCGAGTAATCGTGCCAACTTTGTCAGTATTTGGTTTGGCAGAACCTTTTTGGATTCCAACGGCTTTTTTGATGAGAACTGCTGCCGGTGGAGTTTTCATTATGAAAGTGAAAGATTTATCAGCATAAGCGGTAATCACCACAGGAACAGGCAAACCTGGTTCCATTTTTTGAGTTTGAGCGTTGAACGCTTTGCAGAATTCCATAATGTTAAGACCACGCTGACCAAGAGCAGGACCGATTGGTGGAGATGGATTAGCTTTTCCGGCTGGTACTTGTAATTTTATGTAGCCGACAATTTTTTTTGCCACAATGTTTTCCTTATGAAAAATGAGTGCTGACGTAATTTTGTAAGAAAAATTACTCCTCAAACGACTCGGATTTATGAAAAAATTTGTATAAATTTATATAAATTTATATAAATTTAAAAAAGTTGCGTATTTTACATTAAATTTATGAAAAATTGTAAATAAATTTAAAAAAATATAGAAAACATAAAAATGTTGTATTTTTTCCACGATTTTCCACGAGAAATCTCAAAAATTTTTTGAAAATTTAAAAATTGCTGCTTTATGATTTCCAAAATGATTTCCAAAAATTTTTAATAAAATCTCGTGGATTTTTTTCAAATATTTAAACTTTTAAAAATTCTTAAAACTTTAATTTTTTTATTCTTAATTTATATTTAATTTATGGACGAAAATAAACAACGTGCCTTACAAGCCGCATTGCAACAAATTGAAAAACAATTCGGCAAAGGTTCCATTATGAAAATGAGCGACTCGGAAATCAATGAGGATATTCAGGTAGTTTCCACAGGTTCGCTCGGATTAGATATGGCTCTCGGTGTTGGAGGTCTGCCACGTGGACGCGTCGTAGAAATCTTTGGCCCAGAATCTTCCGGCAAAACCACGCTATGTCTGCAAGTGGTCGCTGAAATGCAAAAACTCGGCGGAATTGCCGCTTTCATTGACGCCGAACACGCTTTGGATCCGGCATATGCTCAAAAATTGGGCGTGAATGTTGGTGATTTGTTAGTTTCGCAGCCAGATTGCGGCGAACAAGCTTTGGAAATCGCAGACAATTTGGTACGTTCAGCCGCCGTTGATGTGATAATTATTGATTCGGTTGCCGCTTTAACTCCACGTGCAGAAATAGAAGGCGAAATGGGCGATTCGGTTATGGGATTACACGCACGTTTAATGAGTCAAGCATTACGTAAATTGACCGCAAATATTATCAAAAAAACTAACACTTTGGTGATTTTTATCAACCAAATCCGGATGAAAATCGGCGTGATGTTTGGCAATCCGGAAACTACAACCGGCGGAAATGCACTTAAATTTTATTCTTCTGTGCGTTTGGATATTCGTCGCGTTGGCGGAATCAAAAAAGGCGATCAAGTGGTTGGCAATGAAACCAAAGTCAAAGTAGTCAAAAACAAGGTTGCTCCGCCGTTCCGCGAAGTTTTGTTTGATATTATGTATGGCGAAGGAATTTCTCGCGAGGGCGAAATTATAGATTTGGGCGTGGCTAACAAATTTATAGAAAAAGCCGGTGCTTGGTATTCTTATAACGGCGAAAAAATCGGACAAGGCAAAGATAATGTGCGCGAATTTCTGAAAAATAATCCGCAAAAAGCTCAAGAAATAGAAAACAAAATACGTCAAACTTTGAAAGAGAAAAAAGAAGCCGAAAAAGCCGCTTTCAAAAATCAAAGCACATTTTCTACAAATGCTGAAAATTCTGCCGATTTTGATGACGACGAATTTCCGCCGATGGACGAACACGGCAATGAAATCGTTGAAGTAGAAACAACTCCGCCGAAAAAACGTGGAAAAAAATAACAAAAAAACTACATTAAGTAAAAATACAAATAAATTAAATCGCATTAAAAATTTTTACCAAAAATTAGATTCTGTTGAAAAAATAGAATCTTATTTTTGGCAAAAATCTTTGCGACTTCTGCAAAAAAAAGAATATTCAAAGCAAGAATTATCACAAAAATTATTGCAAACTGCTACAAGAAATTTGCCAAATTTTGATAGTATTGAAATTCAAAAAATCGTAGAAGTAATTATCAAAAAATTGCAAAATTATAACTATATAAATGATGAACGCTTTGCAAAAATTAACTTACAAACAAAATCATATAAATATGGAAATCAACGCTTAATTTTTGATTTACAACAAAAAGGTATTTCACAAGAAATAATCAATCAAAATATAGAAGAATTCAAAGAAAATGAGTTCCAACGTTGTTTGAATTTATATATTAAGAAATTCAAAAAAACTGCCGAAGTAAATGCAGAAAATCCCGAAAAATATAACAAAGAAAAAGCCAAACAAATTCGCTTTTTAGCAAGTCGCGGCTTTTCTTTAAATACTATTTACAAAGTGATAGATTATAAAAATTATGAATAGAATAAAAATAATTTTCCACGAGATTTTTAGAAAAATTTTTCAAAAAATATTTTTAAAATCTCGTGGTAATTTTTTAGTTTTTAATTATTAACAATAATCACAAAAATCACAAAAATCACAAAAAAATAATAATAAAAAACATTTAAAACAATAATTTATGGAAATCATTTTAAGCAAAGTAGATAATGCTTTTATTCTGCTTTGTTCTGCATTAGTTATCTTAATGAGCATTCCCGGACTTGCTTTGTTTTACGGCGGAATGGTGCGTAGTAAAAATATGCTTTCCGTTTTGGTGCAAGTTTTTACTATCTTTTCATTAGCATTCGTTTTATGGGCAATTTATGGCTATACTTTTGCATTTGGCGAAGGCGGTAATCAATTTATCGGCGGTGCAAATAAATTGCTGCTAACGGGAATTTCTGCGGATTCGTTGATTAAAACTTTCAGCGAAAATGTTTATATCAATGAAATCACTTACGTTATTTTTCAGGGAGCGTTCGCCGGAATAACTTGTGCGTTGATTGTCGGCTCGTTTGCCGAACGCATTAAGTTTTCGGCATTGTTGGTTTTTATTCTGATTTGGTTCAGTTTTTCTTATATTCCTATGGCTCATATGGTTTGGGCGTGGGCAGGGCCAACAGCTTATGCAACCGCAGAATCCGCCGCAGCTGCCGAAAAAGTATCCGGATTTTTGTTTAATCACGGAGCTTTAGATTTTGCCGGAGGAACTGTCGTGCATATCAACGCCGCCATCGCCGGTTTGATCGGAGCCAAAATTATCGGCAATCGCATCGGTTTAGGCAATGTTGCTATGGCTCCTCACAATTTGACGGTCACAATGATTGGCGGTTCTTTGCTATGGTTTGGCTGGTTCGGTTTTAACGCTGGTTCCGCATTAGAAGCCAACGGAACCGCCGCTCTGGCAATGTTAAACACCATAATCGCCGCAGCAATGGGAACTTTGGGCTGGTTATTCGCTGAATGGTATTACAAAGGAAAGCCATCGTTGTTGGGCGTGATTTCCGGAGCCGTTGCCGGTTTGGTTATGATTACGCCGTCGGCTGGATTTGTTGGCGTTGGCGGTGCTTTGATTTTGGGTTTAATCGGCGGCGTTGCTTGTTTATGGGGCGTCAATGGTTTAAAAAAATGGCTCAAAATTGACGATACGTTGGACGTGTTTGGAATTCACGGATTAGGCGGAATTTTGGGCGCAATCTTGGCGGCATTTTTTGCGAATCCTTTGCTCGGTGGCACGGGTTTATACGATTATTCCACCAAGCAAATCGCCGAATACGACACTTTGCATCAATTATGGGTGCAAACCGAAGGCGTAATTGTTGCTATAATTTGGTCTGGCGTAGTTTCTTGGATTGCGTTCAAATTAGTAGATAAATTTATCGGACTGCGAGTCTCTTCCGACGAAGAACGCGAAGGTTTAGATTTATCAACGCACGGCGAATCTGCGTATAGACATTAACAAGTAAAAAAACTAAAAATTTGCTTTTCCACGAGAAATCTCAAAAAATTTTTGGGAAATCTCGTGGAAAAAAATAAAAAAATAAAAACATAAAAACATAAAAACAACGTTGTCTTCATAGTTTAATGGATAAAACAAATTCCTCCTAAGAATTAGATTTGGGTTCGATTCCCGATGAGGACGCCAAAATGCAAAAAAATAAAAAAGTATAAAAATGGATTTATCAAAATTAAATTTAAACTGGAATCAAGCCGATAATTTAATTCCGGCGATTGTGCAAGATTTTCAAAGCAAAGATATTTTGATGTTTGCTTTTGTTAATCAACAATCTTTGCAAGAAACCATCAAAAGCGGTTATGCAACTTATTGGTCGCGTTCGCGTAAAAAATTATGGAAAAAAGGTGAAGAGTCCGGACATTTACAAAAAATAGTAAATATTTTTACTGATTGCGATAATGATGCTTTGATTTTTCAAGTTGAACAAATTGGCGGCATTGCTTGTCATACGGGAAGAAAATCGTGTTTTTATAAAGAATTGTCGCCGATAATAGAATGGCGAGAACGTAAAGATTTGCCGATTTTGAAAAATCCGGAAGAGATTTATAAAAAATAAAAATATAAAAATATAAAAACAATTTTCCACGAGAATTTCATAAAAATTTTCAAAAATTTTTTGGGAAATCTCGTGGAAAAAGTTTTATAAATTTTTTATATAATTTTTTTTATTTAGTTTTAATTAGTTTTAATTAGTTTTAATTAGTTTTAATACTTTTCTTAACTTTTATAAAAAATATTATATTTATTGCTTATTACTGATTATGAACGTCTCACAAACAAATTTTTTTGATAACGACGTAACGCAAAATTTGAGTAAATTATCTGAAACTATGCACAAAATTTTTGAACTCACAAATAATTTATATCAAAATGCTTTACAACAAAATTGGGATGCTTGTTTGAGTATTTCGCCAGAATTAAATAAATTGCTAACTTCTTACACCTTGCAACAAGTGCAAAATTTTAATGAATATGAAAGAACTTTATTTATAAATATTCAGCGAATTTTTACCGAATTAAATGAACGCGTCACAACGCATCATAGAGATATTAAAAGATTATTAGACGGCTTTACTCACGCTGCTCAACGACATCACCAAAAATAAAAACGCAAATTTAAAAATCAATGATCCCGCCAGATTTAGTTAATAGTTTGCGAATTCAACAGCCGCAAACTCAAGCCCCAAATCAACAAGGAACTCCGCCGGTTTCTCAGTTGACGAGCATTTTGGCAAATCCAAAAGTCGGCGAACACATTACGGCAACCGTGCAACAATTATTGCCAAATGGTGTTTATAAAGCCACTGTTGGAAATCGCGAAATTACGTTGGCTTTGCCGTTTGCAGCTCGTCCGGGAGATTCTTTGGAGTTGGAAGTCGTTGAACATAACGGCAAAATGGCGTTGGCGTTGGTTTCTGGCAAAAAAGACGGCGATGGTAAAGGTGGTCAGCAAGGACAATCTTTTTCTACTTCGTTTAGTCAGACCGGCAAAATGATTAGCGAGATTTTTTCGCAGACACAAAATCAAGGCACACAACAAGCCGGACAATCTCAATTTTTGCAACAAGGCGGATTTAATCCGGCGGTTAATCAAAAAATGCAAGGTTTATTATTAAATAATAACCAAGCATTATCCGGCAATAAAATTCCGCCGGACGCTGCGGAATTAGCCAAAAATTTACAATCAGCGGTTTCCAAAAGTGGAATGTTTTATGAATCACATCAAGCTCAATGGGTGCAAGGCAAACTTTCTACGCAACAATTATTGCAAGAACCTCAGGCAAAATTTTCTAAATTGCTGGAACATTTGAATTTGAATCTGAATAAAAATAATGCAAATGCAAATGCAAATGCAAATAACCTTAATCAAAATATAAATAATTCCAACAATGCTCTGCCACATTCTGGAATCCCAAGAGATATGTTGCCGGTCGTTCAGCAGCAATTAGATTCTCTAGCAAATCAACAATTTATTTGGCAAGGTCAAGCGTGGAACGGTCAGCAAATGCAGTGGGAAATTGATGAAGATGAGCATAACGACGGAAATAATGCTGAACAAAAAATTTCTCGTTGGAAAACCCGCATAAAAATGAATATGCCTTTTTTAGGCAATTTGGACGCCGAATTACGCTTAACTATGGCAAGAGTTTCCGCCGTTGATAATCCGCAAATTACGCCACAACACGAATTAACAATTTTATGCACCGTTGATAATCAACAAAGTGAAGAATTATTACAAAAATATGATGAACCGCTCCGTTTGGCTATGGAAAATGCTGGGCTAACTTTGGTAAGATTTCACGTAGTCCAAAAACAATATGATGAACTTTTATATCCGCCGTATCCGGGTGAGGAAGAATAACAAAAATTATGAAATCCAAAGATAAAACAACGCGTATGAAAGAAGCCATCGCCATAACTTACAGAAAAAGTGATATGGCTCCGACGGTTGTTGCCAAAGGTAAAGGAATGATGGCGGATCAAATAATTTCCAAAGCCAAGCAGCACGGCGTTTATGTGCACGAATCCACAGAGCTGGTGGCGTTGCTCACACAAGTTGATATTGACGAACACATTCCGCCGCAGTTATATATGGCGGTGGCAGAATTGTTGGCGTGGGTTTATAAGTTGGAGCATAATGATCAGGAATTTTTACGCGAATATGAAGAACAAAAATTGAAAGCCCAAAAACTCAAAGAACAGCAAATGCAAGAAGAATTTCAAGAATATGATAAATATCAAAAATAAATAAAAATTAAACAAAAATAAAAAAACCAAACCAAAATTCCACGAAAAACTCCAAAAAATTTTTGGGAAATCTCGTGGAAATTGTGCAGCAAAAAAATTTTCACGCAATTTCTGTGAATAACAGAAATCTCGTGAAAAAATAAATTAGATAGAAAACGTAAAGAAATGTAATTTTGGACATTTCATTTACCTAACTTTCTTATTAAATAAAAATTAAAGAATGAAAATAAGAAACCTCAATGGTAATGTTGTCAGTTAGTTCTGTTGAAAGCAAATTTTTTATAAATTTTTAATCAGTTCGGTGGCAGATTTTAAAACAAATTTTAAGAATTTGCAAAATATTGTAATAATTTGTAAAAATTTTTGAAAATGTTGTATGAAAAATACAAATTATTAACGACGACTTATGTAAAATTTTTTACTTGCTTCAGCGTAATTTACTTGTTCTTTTGGTTTGTAAAACCATTTTTGTTTTTTATCTTTTAAGATGATTTGAATTTTATGCTTTTCTTTTTTTGATTTTGCAAAAAATGTAAAAATATGTAAAAAATATATAATTTTTTGTAAAAAATTTGTAAAAAGTATAATAAAAACAATGAATTATAAATATTCAAAATTTTTGAAAATTTTTCAAAATATTTCAAAAAATAATTTTTCCACGAGATTTCCAAAAATTTTTTTAGAATTCTCGTGGAAAATATTTTTATAAATTTAAAAATTTAAAAATTTAAAAATTTAAAAATTTAAAAATTTGAAATTTTGAAATTTTGAAGTTTGAATTTACAAAATGAGCAACGACGAAAAAAATATCAACATTGAATTAGAGCAAAGCGTTCAACGCAGAAATTCTCAGTTGGAATATGCAAACGCTCGGCTGCGAAAATCTTTACGCAAAAATACGCAAATCACTTTGGCTTTACAACGCAATGAGGCTCGGCTCCGCTTAATAAACGACACCATTCCCATTCAAATCGGCTATGTTGATAAAAATGAAATGTATCAATACGCCAATAAAGGTTATTCCGACTGGTTTGGCAATCCGCCCGGTTATGCTAATGGCAGAACCATTCCAGAAGTTATCGGCGAAGATGTTTATGAACAAGTCAAAGATAAAGTAAAACAAGCTTTGAGCGGCAATCAGGTCAGTTATGAATATCGTTTCAAAAGTAAAAATAATAATGATGATGATGATGATGATGATGATGAAAATGAAGATAACAAAAATCCAGAAAATGATTTCCATTTTGCTCATAGCACTTTGGTGCCGGAATTTGGGGCAAATGGCGAAGTTTTAGGTTTTTTTGTATTTTCTTATGACATCACCGAACAACGGCGTTTGCAATCGGCGTTAATCCAAGCTCAAAAAATGGAAGCCATCGGGCAACTTACCGGCGGTTTGGCTCACGATTTCAATAATTTGCTGACTGTGATTATCGGCAGCTTGGTGTCGCTCAAAGATCATTATCCCAACGAGCCATTTGTTGATGATTACATAAATCCGGCTTTACGTTCAGCTCGGCGTGGCGTTGATTTGATTCGGCGTCTGCTGACATTTTCTCGCAAACAAGAACTTTCCAGCCAAAAAGTTAATGTAAAGCGGCTGATTGCCGATATGAAGCATTTAATTCGGCGATCCTTGCCGGAAACCATTGATATTTTTTATTCCACGAATACGCAGGAAGAATTATATGTTTTGGCGGATCCGGGTCAGTTGGAATCTGCGTTGCTAAATTTTGCACTGAACGCTCGTGACGCTATGAGCGAAAATCTGATAAACGGCGGAGGAAAAATAGAAATTGTATTATCCGAACAAAATTTCCACGAGAATTCGGCAAAACTTTTTGATATCAATGCCGGAAATTTTGTGGTGATTGAAGTCAAAGATAACGGCAAAGGAATGTCCAAAGAAGTTTTACGCAAAGCATCTGAACCGTTTTTCACTACAAAGCGTTTGGGCTTGGGAAATGGTCTTGGTTTGGCGATGGCAAAGGAATTCGCAATGCGTTCTGGCGGCAATCTGATTTTGGAAAGTCAAGAAAATTTTGGCACTAATGTCAAATTATTATTGCCAAAAACTTCGGCGGAAGATTTGCAAGATTTCGCAGATTTGGAAAATAGCAATGGCAAAAATTCTTTTAATATTTTTAATCTGTCAGCGGAGGAACTCAAAAAAAATTTGATACTTCTCGTGGAAGACGAAGAAAATGTGCGACGCGTAATTCGCCAACAATTAACAGATTTAGGATTTCCGGTGATTGAAGCCGAAAACGGCGTAGTTGCGTTACAAATTCTGCAACATATCAAAGATATAAAAATCAAAATTGTAATCAGCGATATTTTGATGCCCGGCGGAATCAACGGTTATCAATTAGTGGAAAAAATCCAAAGTGATAATTTGCCGATAAAATTTTTATTGATGAGCGGATATCACGACGAACAAATTGCGTTAAATGCAGAATCATTAAAATTAAAAAATAAAATTTTACGCAAACCTTTTGATAAATTAGAATTGATAAAACAACTTAAATTGTTATTATTCAACAAATAGTTAAGTTGATTTAAAATTAAAATTAAAATTAAAATTAAAGTTAAAAGGAAAAAAATGAATACGCCAAAAATTGTGATTGTTGAAGATGACCCAGATGTAGCTGGAATTATCAAAAAAGTTTTGCAGGATTTTGCTTTCCAAAGTTTATGGTCGCGTAGTGCTGGAGATTTATTCAAAAGTTTAGCAGAAAGCGAAATCTTGCCAGATTTGTGTATCATAGATTTGGGTTTGCCAGATATGGACGGCATTGAAGCAATGCAAAAATTACAGCAAATTCACCCAGATTGCGGCATTTTGATTTTGACCGGACGTGCTCATATTTCTGACCGCGTAATGGGTTTGGAACTCGGTGCCGATGATTATATGTTAAAGCCGTTTGAACCGCGAGAATTAGTGGCACGTGTGCGGAGTATTTTGCGACGTAAATACGAAAAATCTGAATCCGAGCATAATTCAAATAATTCAAATAATTCAAGCAATTCCGATAATTATAACGATGGTGAAAAAATTGCCGATGAAATCGCTGGTAATCATAAACAAAATTTAGTGGAATTCGCCGGTTGGAGTTTCAATTTTGAAAATAATGCACTGATTTCTCCAAATAATGAAGAACATTTATTGAACTCGTCGGAAGCGGAATTGTTAAAAATATTTTTGGCAAATCCAAATAAAATTCTGCAACGCGAAACCTTATTTCAAAATCTGAAATCTAACAATTCTGCTAACGCAACGAACGCAAATAATGAAAATCATTGTGATCGCAGTATAGACGTGCGAATTTCTCGGCTGCGTAAAAAATTAGAAATAAATCCGAATTCTCCCACGTTAATAAAAACCGTTTATGGAGCGGGTTATTTGTTTATGGCGGAAGTGGTTTATAAATAGCAATAAAAATAAATATTAAATATAAAAACAATTTTTCCACGAGAAATCTAAAAAAATTTTTGGAAATCTCGTGGAAAATTTTTGTTTTTTATATTTTTTATAAATTTTTTACAAAATTCAGCACATTTTCTGCGTGCCCTGGCGTTTTAACTTTTCTCCATTGTTGGATAATTTTGGCGTCTGCGGATATAAAAAATGTGCATCTTTCCACGCCAAAAACTTGCTTGCCGAAAATTATTTTTGGAATAATCACGGCAAAGGTATCGCAAAGTTGCTGATTTTGGTCGGACAAAATCGCAAACGGAATATTTTGTTTAGTTGCAAAATTTTGGTGCGATTTCACAGTTCTAAAATTATAAGAAAATAAAGAAATTTTATAATTTTATTTTTTTCTATATGCCATTTATCTAAAAGATAAACGACAAATAGTTGGTTTACTG
>SFHR01000078.1 GCA_004555545.1 Dechloromonas aromatica (nom. nud.) | reverse complement strand
GCACCGTGGCGTTTTGATAATTTTTTACCATCTTCGCCCAAAATCATAGACAAATGTCCATAAACAGGAATATTTGCTCCTAATGCTTTTAGAATGTTAATTTGACGTGGCGTGTTGCTAACGTGGTCATCGCCGCGTAAAACGTGAGTGATTCCCATATCAAAATCATCAACGACAACGCAAAAATTATAAGTTGGCGTTCCATCATTTCTGGCAATAATCAAATCGTCCAATTCGGCGTTGGCGACTTCAATTCTGCCTTTGACTAAATCATTCCAAACAACAGATCCTTCCAAAGGATTTTTAAAGCGAATTACAGGTTTTACGCCTTCTGGAATTGCCGGTAAAGTTTTATTTGGCTCGGGTCTCCATTTTCTATCGTAAGCAAAATTTTTATCGGCTTGACGTGCAGCATCCAACTCTTCTTTTGTTGTATAGCAATAATATGCAGTTCCGTCGGCTAACATTTTGTCCAAAACTTCTTTATAACGCTGCATCCGCTTGGTTTGATAAAACGGGCCTTCATCGTAATCTAAATTTAGCCAAGCCATTCCGTCCAAAATTCCTTGCGTGGCGGCGTCAAACGAACGTTCCAAATCTGTATCTTCAATGCGTAAAACAAATTTTCCCTTGCTATGTTTGGCAAATGCCCACGAAAATAAAGCGGTTCTGGCACCGCCGATATGCAAAAATCCGGTTGGACTCGGAGCAAAACGAGTTTTTATATTTTGAGTTGTCATTTTTTTATGTTTTAAAGTTAAAAATTAAATTGAATTAAATCAAATTGAATTAAAGTGAATTAAAAAATTTCCACGAGATTTTAAAAATAATTTTTGAATTCTAAAATCTAAAAAATTTTTAATCCTTTCAAAGTTATAAAACTTTGGCAAGTTTTTCAAAATCTTTGCAAAATTTTTGCAAAAGTTTTACAAAACTCGCTTTTTTTATTATTTAAAATAGTAAGCGTGCAAATAAACAAACTCAAACTACTAATATTATTTAGGAGAACATTATGAATTTACAAATCAACGGACATCACATAGAAATCACCCCAGCAATTCGCGATTATATGCAAAGCAAATTAGTTCCGGTTGTGCGTCATTTTGACAAAGTTTTGGGAATTGATGTGATTCTTTCCGTAGAAAAAATTAAGCAAAAAGTTTCTATAACTTTGCGAGTTCCCGGCAAAGATATTCATTTGGAAGAAGATAAAGAAGATCTTTACGCAGCCATTGATTCGGCTTGTGATAAATTAGATCGTCAAGTGCAAAAATACAAAGAAAAATTAACTGACCATCGTGCTGGTGGCGGTGAAAAGTAAAAAGATACGAAAACATTTATCTAACTTAACTTTATTAAATAAAATTAAATAAAAATTTCCACGAAATTTCCAAAAATTTTTTTAGATTTCTCGTGGAATTTTTTATTTTTTATTTTTTGTTTTTGTTTTTTTATTTTTATGTTTATTTTTACTTTATTCATTTTTTGATTTAATTAACGGCATAAAAAGTCCGTCATATAATTTATTTGCTTCGTGAGCAATATCTAACATATTTTGCAAATTATATTCATTGCGTAAATATTGAATACATTCATTTATAAGTTGTTTTGCTTCAGTAAGATTTTTATCCCAAACGCCAGTACCATAATTAAAAATAAACGCACTCCAAACGCACAGAGCCACACATAAAAATTGTTTTTTCAAACCATTTTTTCGGATAAATTCCAAATTCAAATAAGTATAGTTTTCTCCAAAATTACCACCGTGACCATCTATTATAAATTCTGCAGCTGCTTTATAAGGAAGTTGGTGTTGTTTGCATAAACAGGCACTCAGATACAAAAAACTATTGGCAACAGCGATTAAATTATTACTTTCTTTTTGATATTTTTTGCAATAAGCAAAGGACAAAGTATATTTTTCAGAATATCGTTTTTCTTTATTTAAATTTAACGTTGTTAATTGTTTTGTATGGCGACGCCAATAGCCGTGACAATCAGAATTGAAATAACCGGCACCAAATTCAGTTTCTAATTCAGTAATCAAAAAAGTTTCCAAATATTTTTGAATTTCTAAATTATCAGAACTTAAATCAGAATTTGGTTTTAAGAAATTTTGCAAAACGAATTTAATTTTTTGGCTATTAAAAACTAAAAAATTGATATTGAAAAAATTTTTGGGAATTGTGTAAGGCGACAAATAAATTTTGTTGAAAATTTTTTCGGTCAAAGGCATTTTGGCGTGATGCGAAAAGGTTTTATTTTTATCAGCATAATTCATAAAAACTTTCCAAGCAAACGCACAAAACGGAATTTCCGGATGCTTTTCAAATGCTTTTTTGGCGTCGGCGACAAAATCTGGAGTCAAAAGATCATCCGAGCAAAGCGTGGAAATATAATCGGCATCAATTTCGCTGAATCCCTCAATAATTGTGGCGATGGAGCCGATATTTTTGTCGTGTTTTTTCCAAGAAATGCGTTTATCTTTTTCTAAATATTGTTTTACAACTTCTTTGGTGTTATCAGTTGAACAATCGTCAATTATGTATAAATGCCAATTTGGATCGGTTTGATTTATGACTGATTCTATCGCCTGACCAATAAATTCTGCATAATTGTAAGAAGTTATAAAAATGGCAAATTTTTTATTCATATTTAGTTCGGTTTGGTGTTCGTTCGTTCGTTTTAGAAAAAGTCATATTTTTTATAAAAAGTTCAATTTTTTTACTTTTTACTTTTTATTTTTTATTTTTTATTTTTTATTTTACGTTTTCGTTTTACGTTTTTCCACGAGAAATCTAAAAAATTTTTTGAAAATCTCGTGGAAAATTTGAGGTCGTGTTTTATGCTTTTTTCATTCTTTAAAGCATATCACTAATCATTTGTTTTTCGCTGAGTAATTCTTGAACTGAAATAGCAATTTTTTGTTTAGAAAATTCATCAATTTCCAAATTTTTGACGATTTCAAAATTTCCATTGCCCGAACAAATACACGGCAATCCGCAGACAATTCCCGCCGGAATTCCATACATAGCTTGCAAAGAATTATCCGTGAAAACGCCCATAGTGCAAAAATCTTCGGCTCCATAAACCCAGTCACGAATATGATTCATCGCCGCATTTGCCGCCGATGCAGCCGATGATAATCCACGAGCGGCAATGATTTCTGCACCACGTTGCCCGACTTTGTTCAAAAAATAATTTTCATTCCAAGCGTGGATTTCTTCCGCATTGCCGATTAAATCGCTAACTTTATCGCCAAAAGTTTCGGCAAACCGATAATCTGCATACATAGTTGGCGAATGATTTCCCCAAACAATCAAATTTTTGATAGAGCCAACCGGACGCGAAATTTTTTGTGATAACTGAAAAGCCGCACGATTATGATCTAAACGTAACATTGCGTGATAATTTTTTGGATTTGTTCTGCCAACTTTTTTAGCTGCCGATAAAGCAATCAAAGCGTTGGTATTTGCAGGATTTCCGACGACTAAAACTTTGACATTTTCTTTGGCATATTTGGCAATTGCTTCACCTTGAGCGATAAAAATTTTGCCGTTAGCCGCCAACAAATCGCTACGTTCCATTCCGGCAGAACGCGGTCTGGCTCCGACTAATAAACAAATATCGCTGTCTTTGAAAGCGGTTTCTAAATTGTCGGTATAAATGATTTTTTGTAATAGCGGAAAAGCACAATCATTTAACTCCATCACAACGCCTTTGAGTGCGTTTTGAGCTTGTGGTAAATCTAATAATTGCAAAATTACTGGCTGATTTGAGCCTAACATTTCACCGGCGGCTATTCTGAATAATAATTGATATCCGATTTGTCCGGCGGCTCCGGTGATAGTTATGCGAACAGGTTTTTTGTATGGATTATTCATAATATAAAATTAAACTGTAATTAAAATTTTAAAATGTCGTTATTTTAATAAATAATTGCAGATGGAAAAAAATCAAAGTCAAAATCAAAATCAAAATCAAAATCAAAGTCAAAACAAAATCAATTTTTATCAAAATAATTTCAACAATATTAACGATTTTGAAATCGTTGTTATGTCCGAAAATGATTTATCAGCCGTCACAGAAATAGAAAATTCCCTAGCCAATCCGTCTTGGAAATTATCGCATTTTCGTGATAGTTTTGATGATAAAAATAACACTTTTTGCTGGGTTATGAAATCAAAATATAACAAAAATCAGGTGATAGGTTTTGCGTTGGTGATGTTAATTTTGGACGAAGCACATTTATTAAATATTGCAATTCGTGAAGAATTTCGCGGCAAAGGTTTAGCAGCAAAATTTTTAAAATTTATGTTTGAATTTGTAGCAAAAAAATCTGCAACAACTATGTTTTTGGAAGTTAGATTTTTCAACGAAACCGCTAAAAAATTATATCAAAGTTTTGGCTTTCAACAAATAGGATTACGCAAAAAATATTATTCCGCAAAAATCACAAATAACACGCCAGACGGCAAAGAAGATGCAATTATAATGTCCAAAAAAATTATTTAAAATCTTGTGGAAAATTTGTAAAAAATAACAAAAAAATATTATGGAATTTTTAGATAATTACAAAATTGAATTGTTAAATGAAATCGGAATAAATCCATTATGGAAATGGAAAAATCCATATAATGAACAAAATATTTATTCTATTTTTCAGCAAAATAGTCAAAAAAATAGTCAGCAAATTAGTCCAAAAATTAGTAATGAAAATAGTAATAAAATTAGTAATGA
>SFHR01000077.1 GCA_004555545.1 Dechloromonas aromatica (nom. nud.) | reverse complement strand
AAAATTTATTTTTATAGTTATGAATTTATTGCAAATTATAATTTATTATATAATATAAAATGTATAAAAAACTAATGATAAAAATAAACTTATGCACTTCTTTTTTACGACCGCAACATAACATTAACAACGAATAACAAATAAAACTTACTCCGATGCCATTTGTCAGCGTTTCTGTTGTTATTAAAGTAATAACCATTACTAATGTTGTTATCAATAAAATATTGTCTTTGTAGTTTATATTTTTGATGCAAATAAACATTTTTTCTCCGATAATTATCAACGCTGCTGTTGTAATAATCGGCGAAAAAAATAAACTAAAAAACGGAAAAATATTTAACACAAATATTGATAGTAAAAATAAAATTCCTACTACTATGGAAGTCAAACCGGTTTTGGCTCCGCTCTGAATTGCTATATTACTTTCCAAAAAAATCGTCGGCGGCGATGTCAATAATAATGGAGAAAATATACTAACTCCGGAATCTACTAACAACGATTTTTCGCCTTGCTTTGATATTTTTCCATTCGCAAATAATGCTAATTTTGTATATAATGCAATGATTGTTCCTAATGAATCTATTATATAAAAAATTACTAATGATAAAATTATTGCATATGTTTTTGGTAAATAAAAAATGCTAAATAGTTCCGGAGAAATTTTTACATTATTATAAGTATTAAAAAACTCTGCAAATTGTATTTGTTGCACGTTTTGCGTCGCATTTTCTATATTTATTTTATCGCCAAAAAAATATAAAATACTCGCTGTGATTATCATTGAAAATAATATCGCATAAGTATTAAAAATTTGCGTTAGTTTTGGCAATCTTTTTATATTTATATAATTAAAAATAAATGCTATAATAATGCCAAATAAGGTAAGTAAAATTTTATTATCTTCAAAATTTCCTAACTCAAAATTTTCCGTTATAATTTCTGCATTTTTTAAACCTATAATTATTATAAAAACTCCAACGCAAGATGTCAAAATTGATGCTAAATCTACCGAAAAACATTCTATAATTTTTTTGCGAATTGGCAATAAGCAACTCATAAAAAATAATATAGACGCCACAAAAATAATCAATAAAGATTGTTGCCAACTATAATTCAAATTACCGCATAATGAATATGAAAAAAAGAAATTTATCCCTATTCCTGTTGATATAATCAACGGCAATTTTGTATATAATCCCATACTTATTGATGCAAGTGCAGTCAATAATGCTGTGCCTATATAAACTGCGTTGAAATTCATATTTGCACCATTTGCATCTGACAAAATACTTGCGTTTAGTGGCAAGATATAAAACACGGAAAAAAATACTATTATTCCGGCAATTATGTCTTTACTCGTTTGAGAATTAGTGTTTATTAACATAGTAATTTTTATTTAATTTTCATATATTATATTATATTATAAAAAAAGTTTGAGAACTAATGGTGTAATAATGGAAATTAAAATACCTGAAATTCCCATTGCTAAACTTGCAAATGCTCCGGCTACTGGCGAAATAATAAACGCTTGTGAGGTTCCTATTCCGTGAGCAACTGCTCCCAAGGAAACGCCCATTGCAATATTGTTTTTTATGCCAAAAATCTTAAATACTACATCCGCAAAAACTGCCGCACAAATACCGGTCAATATCACAACAGTGATTGTTAATGGAACTATGCCTCCTAACATTTCACTAATTATCATCGCTATCGGAGTTGTCACTGATTTTGGCAATACTGATATTATCAATTCTGGAGAAGTATTAAAGATTTTCATTATTGCAAAAATACATACAAAAACCGCTATTATGCCACTCAAAATTCCACAAGTAATTGCAAACCAATAACGTTGTAATAATTCTAATTGTCTAAATAATGGAACCGCCAAAATAATAGTTGCCGGTGCTAATAAAAAATATATTAGTTCTGTGCTTTTGAAATACTTTTCATAACTAATATTTCCGTAATACAAAATCGTTGTTATTACTATCATTGTTATTAACAAAGGGTTAAATAATGAAAACTGATTTAACTTGATATATATAATTTGTATAACGTAGTATATAAACAACGTCAATGTCAATAAAAATAGTGGCGATTGTAATAAATCTAAACTAAATATTTTGGCTATTATTTCCATTATTGATCTCCAAATTTTTTTCTTGCCATTGTATTATTTTTTGCGTTACATATGCCGCAACTATCAGGCCAATTAACGTGCTTCCTATAATTACTGCAACTAAAAATAACCAGTAATCTACCAGCATAGAAAGCATTGTGATAATCCCAACTCCGGACGGAATAAATAGTAATGGCAAATTAGATATCAGTCCTTGTTCGTAAATTTTTAAGCAGTTTGGAATACTATCTGCGGGCAAAATTTCCTGCTGACTATGCTTGTTTTGTAAGCGTTTATAATTTATCAACAAGCAGATGAATAACAATATTATTCCTATAACAGTTGAAGGAATTAGTAAAGCGTTATTTGTTAAATAGTTAATAACGTCACCAAACCAAATAAATAGCAATAAAATTGCAAAACCTAAAACTAAATTTAACATATTTGTAAATATTTTGTAAATTTTTGTAAATATTTGAGAAAAAAATAAATAAAATAATTTTGATGCGATTATTATACAAAAATTCCACGAGATTTGCAAAAAAATTTTTAGAAATCTCGTGGAAAATGTTTGAAATTTTATTAAATAATTACATATTTTTACTATGAAAAATAACAATACTAATTCTGATACTTTTGATATAGAAATTGAAAATTTTCAATCTTTAAAAGACGTTAATTTGTCTTTAGTTCAAGGAATAAATATTATTACCGGACGAACTAATCAAGGTAAATCTGCTATCATTAGAGCCATTGATGCCGCTATATTTAATAACGGAAGTGATGAGCAAATAAAAACCGGTGAATCAAGTTTTAAAATTCGTTTAAATAATCAAAAACATAATTTAGTTTTCCAACGAAATAATAATGTTCAAAATGAAAAAACTACTTATATTTTTGATAACGGAGAGCCTCAAAAGAAAGTTGGTAAAACTCAACTTCCAGAAGTTATTAAAAATTTTAATATTACAGAAGTTAATTTAAAAAATAATACTAAAATAAAATTGAACTTTTGGAATCAAAATGATAAACCTTTTTTAATGGATAAAAGTTCGCAGCAGTTATATGAATTTTTTACTATATCATCTTGCCAAAAATACTTCGAAGTATTGAAAAAAATGGACGCTGATATTAAAGAAAATAATAAGCAAATTCAAAATATAAGCAATGATATTGATTTATTAAAAGCAAACAATTTACAAAAGCAACAACTTTTAGAAAGTAATAAAGATTATCATAAAACTTATGATAAAATTAACGCTTGGAAACAGCAAAATAATAACTTTATTATTTATCAGCAAAAGTTAGAAAATTTTAAAAAAATAAGTATAATTTTAAGTAAAAAACAGCAACAACTACAAAAAATAAATAATGTTTTAAATGCTTTAAATTTTGCCAAAGTAAATACAAATTTGCAAAATTTAATTAACCAAAATTCCATTTTAGAACGAACTTATTTTTTACATAAAAATATAAATAATATTCATAACAAAATACAAAATTTTACTAATAAAGTAAATAGTATAAATGAAAAATTGCAAAATTTAGTAAATTTTATTAACAAAAATAATAATAGTTTGAAATCTTGTGAAATTTTACAACAAAAACTATTTTTATTGAATGATAAAATGCAATTACTAAAAGCAAAAAATGATATTATTGACAGTAAAAAATCTTTGTTATATAATACTAATAAAAGTGTTGAAGAAACTCAATTACAATTTAAACAATTAAAGCAAAAAATAGGTTTTTGTCCTTATTGCTTACAAACTTTTTCTGATTTATAATTTTTTATTAAAATGGTGTTACTTATGTCAAATTTAGATTTAGAAAATATTAAAAAACAGTTTGAAAACGTCCAAAAGCAACAACAAAAATTAAACGAAGAAAAAATACGTTTGGAAACAGAAATTAAAAATTTATCTGCAGAAAGTGATAAATTATTGCAAGAATTATTTGCTATCAGTAATACTAATTCTTTGGAAGAATTGGAATTATATCAGCAACGAATGCAGCAGCAATTAACTACCGAAAAAAATAATTTGGAAAACGAATTACAAACCTTTTTAAATAACTACAATAATTATAATGAATAATAAACAATTATGATGAATAATGATACTTTATTTGAAAATGCTATAAAGGTTTTTAATCATTTAGAATTTATACAAAATGAAATAGAAAAAAATAATAAAGAAATCGCAAAAAAAGAACAACAATTAACAAAATTAAATGTTTATAATACCGATTTACAATTTGCAAGAAATTATTTAGATTTGTTAATAAAAAATGAAAGTAATAGTTTTATCAAAAGTATCAATGAAATATTAAATTATGGATTAAAAGCGATTTTTTATGACTGCGATTATTCTATTGATATTAACATAGACAATGAGAAAAGTAAATCCAATATTTATTTAGTTTATACCGACGAAAATGGTAATAAAATTTCGCCAAATATTCAACAATGTGGCGGCGGAATTAAAACAGTTATCGGGGTTTTATTGCAAATATTTTTTATCGTTCATTATGAATTAGAACCAATTTTATTCGTTGATGAAGGTTTCTCGCAAGTCAGTAGTCAGTATTTGCCAAATTTGTTTTCAATAATTCAAGAAGTAACTAAAAAAAATGGTTGAAATTATTATTAGTAACTCACGACACTCGTATTTTAAAATATGCTGATAGACGTTATGAAATTCAAAACGGAATTGCTATTACTAATGAAGATCCTGATATTTAAAAATACTATATAAAAATGAAAATAATTGACTTAAATAACGACGAAAATATTGCTATTATTGGCGATTTGCATTTTGACAATCGCACGATAAATTCTCGCATTGATGATTTACTAATTACTGCAAATAATAAGTTGAAAGATATTTTTATTAAATGCCAACAGCATAATGTAAAAATAGTAATTTTTCAAGGTGATGTATTTAATAGAAACCAAATTTCTTATGAAGCATTAAATTTATTTACTAATACTTTAATGCACTTCAAAAATCTCAATAGTGATTTGCAAATTTATTCTATTATTGGCAATCACGATATGTTCAGAAATAGTATAGATTTAATGCAAAAAACTCCTTTACAGTTACTATTTAATTCTGGTATTATTGAACATATTTGTTTGGAAAATAAGTTGCAAGTAAATATAAAAAATGAAAGTAGTAAAATAAAAAAATTGTTAATTACTCCAGTTGATTATATTGAATATCCTCCGGAAGCTGATGCAAATTTTGATATAAATATTTTAATTGCCCATATGTTTTATAACAAAAGTGATGCCGTTAGTAATTCCGAACATAATCTAAAAAATAATGAAGTAAAAAACTTAAATTATGATTTTATTTTTTTGGGACATGACCACGAAGAATATCCGCCAAAAAGTATAATTTAAGTCAAAATAGTATAGAAAAAATTCATATTACTTGTCAAAATTATAAAGATGTAGTAAGATCTTTTATCGCAAATAAAAAGGATTTGAATCTGAAAAATATTATGCAAGAAAATTTAAAATATTTGGCAGATAAATTAACAATTTTACCAAAAACTTATGAAAATAATATTATTAGCAAAATTGAAAATGATATAAATTTATCTACAAATTGCAAAGAAATTTTATTACATTATATCAACGAAAATTAAAAGTATAAAATAAAATTTTTCCACGAGAATTTTAAAAAATTTTTTGACAATCTCGTGGAAAAAATATTAAAATATTAAAATATTAAATATTAAAAAATATTAAAAATTTAATTAAATATTATAAATATTAACAATATATATTATTGAATATTATTCAATATTCAAAATGCAAAACTTAATAGACAAAGAAAAATCTTTAATAGAAAGTATGACCAACGGCGAAATTTTAACAGCAAGTAGTCCAGAATTTGCTCTTATGTGCAAAATTAGTACAAAAACTAGAAAAGAACTTGCTAAATTAAATTCTAAATGGTATAATGATACAAAACTACAAGAATTATTTGCCAAAATTACTAAAACTACTATAAATAAAACTTTGCGTCTTACTTTGCCTTTTTATAGCGATTTTGGTCGTAATATTCATTTAGGAAAAAATGTATTTATCAATGCTTGTTGTCATTTTCAGGATCAAGGAGGAATTTTTATAGGAGATAATGCTTTAATAGGTAACGCTTGTGTTTTTGCTACGCTTAATCACGATTTTGAACCTGCAAAGCGTGCGGATTTATATCCAAAATCTATACATATTGGCAATGACGTTTGGATCGGTGCAAACTCTACTATTTTGGGCGGAGTTAATATCGGTGATGGAGCAATTATTGCAGCTGGTTCCGTAGTAAATAAAAATGTTCCTTCGCGATGTATTGTTGCAGGAGTTCCTGCAAAAGTGATAAAAAAAATCAATTGAACTGTTTTATAGATTAATTATCTAAAATTTTACTTTTTTATTTTTCAAATAAACAAAGAAAGTAAATTCTTTTATGTGCAAATCAGTAAATGAAAATAGACGCAATTTTTTAACCAAAGGAGTCGCTGCAAGTATCGCATTAGCTGCCGGTGAAAATATACTTGCTGCAAGTGCAAGTTCAAGTGCCAGTAATGCTAACATAAATAGTATTACAAATACTGAAAATTCTGCCGTAGCAAGTGCTATTCAAAATAATAAAAATATACCCTGCAAAGGTTATGCTGCTTTCGATGAATCCGGTATATTAAAACCTTGGAAGTTTGATCGCCGTGCTGTCGGAGTTGATGATATTTTGATAGAAATAAAAGCAACGAGCATTTGTCATAGTGATATTCACACTGAATTAGGTCACTGGGGCAAACAAATTTATCCACAAGTTCCGGGTCACGAGATAGTCGGCGTTGTAATTGCTGTTGGAAGTAATGTAAAAAACTTTAAAGTAGGCGATCGTGCCGGTGTTGGTTGTATGGTTGATAATAATGATATCAAAACTGCCGGAGTAGAAGAGCAATATAGTCCTAATACTATTTTTACTTATGGCTCACCTTATAAAAAAGAACCTACCGGCATTAGTCAAGGTGGTTATTCAGATTACTTTGTAGTAAATTCACATTTTGCAGTGCATATTCCAAATGAATTAAGTTGGGATGAAGCAGCCCCTTTAATGTGTGCTGGAATTACTACTTATTCACCGATTATTAAATATATGAAAAAAGGTCAAAAAGTTGCAATTATTGGCATTGGTGGCTTGGGTCATTTAGGAATTAAAATAGCTATTGCAAAAGGAGCAGATGTTGTTGCTTTTACTACAACTGAAAGTAAATTAAAAGATATCAAAGCGTGGGGAGCAAAAGGAGTTTTTGTGCGTTCTGCTGATGATTTGGCAAAGTATAAAGCACAATTTGATTTTGCACTTAGCACTGTTCCTTATGAATATGAAATTGCACCGTATATTGCATTAGTAAAACCTTTTGGTAATTTTACTATTGTTGGAATGCCGGTTGATTTTAGTCAAAAATTGCCAACTTTATTACTTTCTAGCACCAAAGTAAATGTTAATGCTAGTTTAATTGGTGGTATGAAAGAAACTCAAGAAATGGCGGATTTTTGTGCTAAATCTGGAGTGCGTCCAAATATACAAAAAATCACTGCAGCTGAAATCAATCAAGCGTGGAAAGATATAGTTGCCAAAAAGGCAAGATATCGCGTAGTAATTGATCCAAAAAGTTTTTAATCCTTTTTTAATAATAAGAAATTTTTATACTTTTATTTTATGGCTTTATGAAAGTTTTAATTTTAAATGGAGCAAAAGTTTTTGGTAGTAGTAATGGCGAATTAAATACTTTGCTTTGTGATACTGCAAAAACTGAATTAGAAAGTTTAGGGCATACTGTTTTATATACTAAAATTGATGCAGGTTATAACATTAGTGAAGAGGCAAAAAAAGTTTTAGATGCCGATGTTATAATTTGGCAATACCCCGCTTGGTGGATGGCTGAACCTTGGATAGTAAAAAAATATTTAGATGAAGTTTTTATGGAGGCAGCAACTGGTTTGTTAAGTAGTGATGGTCGTCACGCAAATGATCCAGAACACGGTTATGGTAGCGGTGGTTTGGCTGTCAATAAAAAGTATATGATTTGCACAACTTGGAACGCTCCAAAAACTGCTTTTGATGATAAAAATGAATTTTTTGAAGGGCGAGGAATCGACGGAGTATGTTTTGCAATGCATAAAGCTATGCAGTTTTGTGGTTTAAAAAAATTGCCAAGTTTTATATGTAATGATGTAATAAAAAATCCAAAAGTAAATGATTATATAAAAAATTACAAAGCTCATATAAAAGCAAATTTTTAAAGCAACTTCATAGCTATAAATAAAAAATTTCCACGAGAATTCCCAAAAACTTTTTGAGAATTCTCGTGGAAAAATATTATTATTTTAGCTTATAAACTAAACTTTATTTTTATTTAACCAATCTAAAAAATGCCGCTCACTTTTAAACTCATAAAAATCAGAAATATAACCGTCATCTGAGTTTTTTA
>SFHR01000024.1 GCA_004555545.1 Dechloromonas aromatica (nom. nud.) | reverse complement strand
ATTTTAAATTGCGGTTGCGAATTTTAAATATAAATTTACTGCTTTTACTGCAAATTTTCCACGAGAATTCTATAAAAATTTTTAAAATCTCGTGGAAAAAATATAAACACAAACACAAACACAAACATAAACATAAATAAACGTAAACGAGCAAAAGATTAAAAGATAAAAATTATGGACGCAAAAAAATACGACAATTTTTTGATTTACGAAAATAACGCATATTTGAAAGCATATTCAGTTGCCGCCAAAATTATTGACGATTTGGAACAAAAATATCATTTGCAGAATATTTCCGGCGTGGCAATAGATAGCCGCAAAGTTATGGAAAATGATATTTTTCTGGCTTTCAAAGATAGCATTTGTGACCGCAAAGAATTTATGCAAGACGCCATAAATAACGGAGCCGTTGCCGTTATTGTGGATACGGACAATTATAAAAAAGCCGGAATCAATGTGCCGGTGATAAATTTGAATGATTATGTGACCGCCAAAGAACAGCAAGAATTCAATATTAGTTTGCGTTCAATGAATGGCTTTTTGTCGCAACGAGTTTATGAATTCCCAGCAGAAAAATTATCGCTGATTACCGTGACCGGAACTAACGGCAAAACAACCATCACCCAAAGTATTTCTAAAATTTATTTAAAAAAATGTGCGGTTATAGGAACTATGGGGGCGGGAATGAGCGTTCGCGAATTGCAAGAAACCGGTCTGACAACGCCAGAAGCCAATGAGTTATATAAAATTTTGGCAGATTTTGTTGAGCAAAATGCCGCCGCTTGTGCCATAGAAGCATCGTCCATAGGAATTATGGAAGGGCGTTTAAATGGTTTGCGGATTGATATTGCCGTTTTTACGAATTTGACGCAAGATCATTTGGATTATCACGGCGATATGCAAAGTTATGCTAATTCAAAATTGAATTTGTTTAAATGGAAAAATTTACGTTGTGCTGTGGTTAATTTGGACGATCCATTAGGTATTGAAATAGTCAAAAATACTACGGCAAGTAAAATCATTACTTATGGAATAAAAAAAGATACTGACGACGAAGATTTTATGGAGTTACGTGCCAAAGAAGGCATATTTTGTTCCAAACAAGTTCGGGCGGAAAATATCATTTTGTTAGATAATAATCAGCATAATAATAATAATAGTGATGACGATGATGATGACTGCGACGAAAATGATATTATTTCCAAGTATGAAAATTATGGCGAAAAACAAGAGTTTGATAATAAGATTTATCAACAATTTGATTTAGTATTACCAAACGGCAGAGTAAAAGTAAAAACTAAATTATTAGGAATGTTTAATATTTCTAATTTGTTGGCGACCGCTTGTGTATTATTTGAAGCCGGAATGGGTGCAAGACATATAGCAATTGAATTAGAAAGATTAGACGCTCCTTTTGGACGTTTGGAACAAGTAGAATTAGATTTACCCGCAGCAGAATTTTTGGAAGACTTCCCAAAATTGCCGATAGTTTTGGTAGATTTTGCACATACTCCGGACGCAATTCAACAAACTTTGGAAGCATTAAGACCGATTGCAGAACATCGTGGTGG
Source organism: Dechloromonas aromatica (nom. nud.) (assembly GCA_004555545.1). GTDB lineage: Bacteria > Pseudomonadota > Gammaproteobacteria > Burkholderiales > Rhodocyclaceae > SFHR01. The sequence goes on along the minus strand of SFHR01000024.1, from coordinate 29,602 downwards.
TGATTTAATTATTATCTTTGGTTGCGGTGGCGATCGCGATAAAACTAAACGCCCGATAATGTGTCAGAAAGCCTGTAAATTTGCCGATAAAATAATGATTACTTCGGACAATCCTCGCAGCGAAGAACCAAAAGAAATCATCAAAGATATTTTGAAAGGTGCAGATAAAAATAAATTAGCACAAAAACTAATTTTTGCTGATACTGATCGCAAACGTGCAATAGAAAAAATAATATTAAATGCAAACGAAAATGATGTAATTTTGATAGCAGGAAAAGGTCACGAAAACTATCAAGAAATCAAAGGAGTAAAATATCCTTACTTAGATTCATCGTTTGCAGAACAAATGTTATTGAAACGCATTTCCAAAGTTATGAACATTGATATAAATACTTTGAGAATAAATAATTACTAATGATGATTTTCCACGAGAATTCCAAAAATTTTTTTAGGTTTCTCGTGGAATATTTTTTGATTAAATATAAAAATTGAACTTGTATGGAAAATATAACTAAGTTAGAAACAAAATTTATAGAAGAAAATCGTAAAGCATTTGCAGAAAACCCTGAAATTCCGTTTTATGCTTCCGGTTGGCTATGGTTTAATGAAAATGACAAAATATTTAGAAAACATATAATTCCGTTTGCAGAAAACTTTAAAGGCAAGGTTTTTTTATCACCATACTTGGTTTTTTATAACTTTGTTGGGATGAATAGTATTGTTTTTAATAAATATAAAACATTAACTAATTTTTTTGCAATGTTAGATTATTTAGAAAGAGCAAAGACTCGGCAAAATGTTGAAGTTTTTATGATGAAATTTTTGGAAGCAAAATACGAAGCAAGTTATTTTATATATGATGTTTTGGTAATGAAATTTTATACATTCTTTTTCATTTCATATAAAACTTTCAAACTTTTTGAATTTGAATTATATACCCAATGCTTATCAAATAAATCTTTTACTCCAAAATTGCCATCTACATCTAACAAATAAAACTTATTTTCTTCTTTACGTTTTTGTTTTATTTTATTTTGGATTTCTATATTATTCATAACAAAACCACCATCACTAATTGCTATTAAATCTGATTTTTTATAATTATTTTGCTCCATTTGTTTTAAACCTTCTTTCAATGCTATACATACATCAGTTCCTCCGCCAAAACTCATTTCTAAAAATTTATTTAACAGGGTTATACCTTTGGAATTACTTAAATCCATAGTATCTACGCTGCTGGAAAAATTTATCAAAAAACAAGCACGTTTTTCTTTTCTTGCTCTGGCAGCTAACATTAAAGTTAATGCTTTTGCAACTATTTCCGGCTGACCATTCATAGAACCGGAAGTATCAACACAAATAATTATAGGGCCTTTTTGTTCATCTACTTCTTTGGAACGTTCTTTTTCTATTTCTTTTTCTATTTCACGCCACTTTTCTTGAGCATAACTTATATAGCCGTGTTTTTCGAAACAAAATAGACGGTTTTCAACGAATTTTAGATCAAAGAAAATTTCTAAATCTGGATCATTTAGTAAAGCGAATTCTTGCGGGAGTAAATTTTCTAAATCATTACCAAGTTTAACTCCAGAAATTTCTTCTTTATAGCGTTTAGTTGGCATAGTTTGAGTATAAGAATAACTTACTAACTCAGTAATTTTTTCCTTATAAGTTTCTGTTTCTTCTTGTTTAGATTTTCCTAATATATCGCAGATATCCATTAGAACTTTATTATTTTTTATCATTTGAAAATAATGGTTAATAGTAGCAATATTTATTTTTTTTTGATTACCGTTTCCGCTTCCTATACCTTTACCTCCTAGAATGAAATTATTTTGCTTATTATTATCATCATCGTTAATATCAATATCGGTTATATTTTGAATATCTTCTAACACTGATTTTTGATATTTTAAATCTCCGAGATGTTGTAGATCTAAACTATCTTTTGCCATTTGCATTAAATCGCCAAATAGACCATCTTTGCCGAATAGTTCATCATTTTTATTACTTAATTCTTTGGCTTTTTTCAGCGAATCAAACCACGCTTGCATCCGTTTTAAAAAATCTTGGTGCATAGCGTTTTGAGTATCATTTTTCCATTTATTGTTTTTTGCTGTGAGAATTTCCTGCCATTTATTCAAAGCAAAATTACGTAAAATAGTTAAATTTTCTTGTTTGCTTTTTGGAGCATTTATTGTTTTGTTATTAGTATTATTTTTTATATTATTTTTTATATTATTTTTTATATTTATTATATTATCAGTTGCTTCATTTTCTGCTAATATTTCATTTAACTGCTTATGTATAAAATCAGTTTTTTGATTAGGATTATAGTAATTAAATTTGCTAGTATCCTCGTTAATTTGAGTTGCAATTTGATCTATATTTTTAGCGGTTTTGGTGATAGTTCTTTCAAAGAGTGCTAAATCTTCGTCTTTGAAAGGAGAATTTTCCAAAGCAATTTGAATTTGATTATTTTCGTTTTGTAAAGCGTCATCAAATTGCTTTTTTATATCTGGGTCATCCAAAAGGTTATGAGTTTGTAATTGACTAATTATTTGTTCGGATTCCATAGATTAGTTTCCAAAATTATCTTTATAATGTATTTGTTTGTTTATTGTTTCAAGTTGAAATTATAGTAAAGATTTTCCACGAGAAATTTAAAAAGTTTTTTAAAAATCTCGTGGAAACTCATTTTTTTCGCGGGCGGCGGACGCCTACCGTCGCCACCGCCCAAACTGCCTAATTCTTATAAGCGGCGGCACGAAAGCCCACATTATTGTGCCTACTACTACGGTAACCATCGAAATCCCGAGACCAAACGCCGGCATTCGTATTATTATTCCAACTGCAAGAACACAGCGGGAACATATTCGCAATATTATATTCGTAGTAATAATCTACTCCAAAAGTATTAGTTCCATTAGATGAGTAGCCGTTGCTGGTAGTAATTCCGCAACAAGTTTTGAGCCAATCAGTGCCGGAAACCGCCGACGAGAATACGCCATTAGTTCCGTTACCAACATAAAATCCGTCAGGATTTGAACCTGTATTGAAAATGCCGGTTACTAAATCATAATTATTCGCTAACGAGGAAGCCGTTCCCCAAGCGTCAGTTGATCCGTTCCAACCGCCTGTAATCGTGGAAAATTTAGTTGAACGTTTCCAAACATAAGCATTGTTTGTTTTAATTGACGCTGAATCAGTTGCCGAAGTTCCGGCGTTTGTAATACCGAGCATAACTTGAAATAAAGAACCGTTAATATCAGCCACACCGCACGCTTGACCATTGTGAGTGGTTTTTGCAAACGGATTGCCACTTCCCGCTTGAGGTTTTTGAGCTGAACCACTATTTCCGGCGGAAGTAAATCTCACACTGGTATCATCGCAATCGGCTAACGAACCGTTATTACAACCTTTCGGATAGTTTTTAGTTCCAGCGGCATCATACCAAGCACAATTTACATTAGAAGTCGCTGCTTGTCCGTGAGCCAACGAAAGCATTGCGATTGCGTTTTGTTGAAATATAGACATACAATTAAAAGTTGCCCCACGAGCACGAGCTAATACAACTGCGTCAGCATAAATTCCGGTGCAACCGTCCATCCCGTTTGATGGGTTATAATCAGTTGAATCCGTTAATGAAATCGGATTGTCGTTTTTAACTGATTTACACGAATTATTGCCATCTTTGGAGCATAAATATTTGTCTATAAAGAAATAAGGTTGCTCTTGACCATTGTCTATAAACGCACGATGTAACGCATAACCGGCGGCGTTGGCTTCGCTTTCATTACTGAAAACGTCGGCTCCTACAATATCAAGGGCGTTCGCTCCGTATTTTGCATAATTTGGCGACTGCGAGTGTCCCCAGCGATAGAAAAATTTTGGAATGCAGACCATCACACTTCCGTTTAAGGTTTGATAATTGCCATAATTTTCACTACTTTTTTCATTATGTCCGGGCATTGCGTTAATCCACGGCAAACTATCAATATCAGGGCATTCGCACACGCCGAACCCTTGTTCCCCGGCTTTGCCAACTGAACAATTATGCTTTCTATGTTCCTGTTGCTTTATGAAGTTTTCATTTAACTTTGTTTCTACTAATTCTTCTACGCCTAAAACGATATTATTTAGTTCTTTTATATTATTCGCTAACGGAGCAAAAGCTAAATTTATATCATTTTTTGTTATAAAAGGATTTGCATTAGTTGTAATTGTAGTTAAAGTATTTTCTAAATTATTTATCAACGTTTGTGCTTCCTTAGATATATCATCAGCCGCGCGTTTATAAATAAGTGTAGGTTCTTTGTCACATAATTGTTCCAATCTTTGAAAATCTTTTTGTATTTCTTTTATTTTGGAATTGTCTTCAACGGAAAACATTAAAATACAATCTTCTATTATTTTGTAAATGAACTCCCGCTGAGTATCTTTTTCCCATAACACGTGGCGTAGTAGCGAAATATCACTAATATCAACTTCATTTTTATCGCCTAAAAATGCAGCAACGCGTAAAAGTTCCACACAATTTTTCCAACGTCTATCAGATACATATGGAACATCTTTGGCTTGTTGATTTTTTTCAGCCCTTAACTCTTCTAATTTATATTTGATAGCACGGATCAATTTTTTAGCAGCATCGCTAAAAGGAATATTTTTACTATTTTTTTGAATTAGTGCTAATTGATCTATACTAAAAGCATCAATATTGGTATTGTCAAATTCAGCATTATTATCAAATAATAATTTTTCAAAATTTTCCACATCTTCTAACGGCCCGACAAAATAACGCACAATCATTCGGTCGTATAATGCTTCTAAACCTTGATTTTCTGGAGGAAATTCATTACTAGCACAAACTAAACCTTTTAACGGAACTTTTATTCTATCTTTACCAGATTTATAAATGCGTTCGTTAATAATAGTTAGTAAAGTGTTTAAAATAGCCGGAGAACTTTTCCAAATTTCATCTAAAAAAGCAAAATGTGCGTTCGGTAAATAGCCATGAGTTTGACGTTTTAAATTGTTCTTTTTGAGTTCAGCGATATCAATGGGGCCAAAAATTTCTTCCGGCGTAGAAAATCTGTTCATTAAATAGTCAAAGAATTTATTTTCGGAGTCATCAACTTTGAAAGCTTCACTAGCCCGACGTGCAATCATAGATTTAGCAGTTCCCGGCGGCCCAAATAAAAATATAGATTTTCCGGCAAACATTGACAGTAGTAAGAGTTTTAAACATTCGTCACGTTCGTATAATCCACAACTCAATTGAGCGATTAATTTTTCTATTTTTTCTTTATACATAGGAATAAAATTTTTATAAGAAAATGATATTTAATATTAACGAAGAATTTTATAAATTTTAATATACTATTTTAAATAAATTAAAAAAACACAAGATTTTCCAGATTTTCCACGAGAATTCCAAAAATTTTTTTAGGTTTCTCGTGGAATATTTTTTGATTAAATATAAAAATTGAACTTTTATGGAAAATATAACTAATTATGACAAACAAACAAACATTTACAAAATAATTTACAAAATAATTTACAAAATAATTTACAAAATAACACTGCAAATATTGCTACAAAATATATATCGTTAATCGGATTATTAGGGCGAAGTGGAATTCCTTATAAAGTTGCAGCAGAATGGTTATTAAATGATTTGGGAAAACCTTTTGCGGAAAAAATTGGTAATGTAGATTTTGAATTTATCAAAGCAAATAATTTAGAAAAATCTTTAATATGTTTAGCAATTTGTGTTCATAACAGATTTTAAAAGTTAAGAAAAAAAAGAAAAAATTCTTTACTTTTATAAAATTATGTGCTATAATATTTCAAAAATATTAAAATAAAATTATAAAAAATAAAACTTTTGAAGCATAAAATTATGAAAATAAACATACAAGAATTAAATAAAGAATTTTATAAAAGTGGAGAGATTGCTAAATTAATAGGAGTCTCAACTCGCACTATTCAAAATTATTGTTTAAATGGAAAAATTAAAGAAAATTTAATAAATAATAGAAGACAAATAAAACGAGAAGCAGTAATTGATTTTTTAAAATCACAAAATTTATTAGATGAAAATATTAAATATAGAAAAGATATTATTTATGCACGAGTTTCTACTCATAAACAAAATAATAGAGGGGATTTAGAGCGACAAATTCAATATATAAAAGATTATGTTATTTTTCAAAATCCGTATAATTTAGAAATTATTACAGATATAGGTAGTGGTTTAAATGATAATAGAAAAGGTTTAATTAAATTATTAGATTTAGTTTTAAATAATCAAGTTGGTAGAATTTTTATTTTATATAAAGATAGATTAACAAGATTTGGATTTAATTATATAAAAAATTTATGTGATTTTTATAAAACAGAAATAATCATAGTAAGTAAAGAAAATGATGATAAAAATTTATCCGAAGAATTAGCAGAAGATATAATTTCAATAATTCATTCTTTTTCAGGTAAATTATATGGTATGCGTAGAAAAATACAAGAAAGTATAGATAAGGAATTAAAATAATGAAATTAGTGCAAACACAAATAATTAAAAATAATCATAAAGATTATGTAGAATTAGATAGATTATGCTTTTTAAGTAAAAATCTATATAATGCTACTTTATATTGTGTTCGCCAACAATTCTTTAAAGAAAAAACATATTTAAATTATGCAACAATAAATGCTGAATTTACACATACAAATCAAGCAGATTATAGAGCATTACCAGCAAAAGTTAGTAAGCAAACTCAAAAATTAGTAGAACAAGATTTTTTATCTTTTTTTGCTTTATTAAAATTAAAAGCAAAAAATAAATATGATAAACCTATTCGTATTCCAAAATATGCTGATAAAATCAAAGGTCGTAAACCTTTACTTTACACAAAAGATGCTTTATCTTTTAAGAAAAAAGGTTTTATTTATCTATCTAAAACTAATATATTTATTCCTACTAATTTTAGTAGAGAACAAATTAAATTTGTTAGAATTGTGCCTCAAAATCAACAAATTAAAATAGAAATAGGTTATGAAAAATTAGAAAAAGAAAGTATTAAATCTAATAATTATGCTGCTATTGATTTAGGTATAAATAATTTAGCAACAGTTAGTTCTAACAAAATAAAACCTTTAATTATAAATGGAAAACCACTGAAAAGTATTAATCAATTTGCTAATAAGCAAGTTGCTAAATATAAAAGTTTATTGCCGAAAGGAAAATATGCATCAAAAAGAATACAAAATATTTTTAATAAGCGTGAAAACAAAATAAAAGATTATTTTCACAAAGCAAGTGCATATATTGTAAATCAATTAGTTTCTAATAATATTTCTACTTTAATAGTTGGTAGAAATAAAGGTTGGAAACAAGATACAAATATGTCTAAAAAAAATAATCAAAATTTTGTAAATATTCCATTTTATAAATTTCAACAAATATTAAAATATAAATGTCAATTAAATGGAATAAAATATAATGAAATTGTAGAAAGTTATACATCAAAAGCATCATTTTTAGATAATGATGTTATTCCTAATTTTGATAAAAATAATAATCAGCAATATTCTTTTAGTGGAAAAAGAATTAAACGAGGTTTATATAAAACTAAAAATAATAAAACTATAAATGCTGATTTAAATGGTTCTTTAAATATATTAAAAAAATATCTAATAGAAAAAGTAGCGTGGAAAAGTAGCGTGGAATGAAAATTTATTTTCTGACTGCGTAGAGGTTTCTTGCAGTAAACCAACTATTTGTCGTTTATCTTTTAGATAAATAGCATATAGAGAAAAATAAAATTATAAAATTTCTTTATTTTCTTATAATTTTAGAACTGTATGGAATGCTTTCATTAGTAATTGTAATTTTGGCGGTTGGGAAAATGATATAAACAAAGCAAAACAAACATTACAAAATTGGATTAAAGAACTTTCGCAACAATATAAAAATCTACGAACAATGAAAGCAATTTATAAACAAGCAAATAAGTTATATGATGGTTTTTTTATGCCGTCAATAAAATAAAATTTTTCCACGAGAAATCACAAAAAATTTTTAAAATCTCGTGGAAAAATTTTTTACTACCTTTCAAATACAAATAAATATAAGTAAATATAAGTAAATATATATGAAATTTTCACAATCTTGGTTATCTACATTTTTTGCTAACAATCAACTTCCGGACGAATTCTTGGACGACAAACTCGCCGACAAACTGACTATGAACGGCTTGGAAGTGGAAGAATTATATCCAGCGGTGCCGGAATTTTCTAACGTGGTGGTCGCTAAAATCGTGTCCGCTCAAAAGCATCCGGACGCCGATAAATTGCGAGTTTGCACGGTTGATATTGGTGACGGAAATCCTTTACAAATTGTCTGCGGAGCTCCGAACGCTCGGGAAAATATTTACGTGCCTTGTGCCAAAATCGGAGCGGTTTTGAATATCAAAAACGCAGAAACCGGCGAATTTTCTGAACTAAAAATCAAAAAAGGCAAATTACGTGGAGTGGAATCTTTTGGAATGCTTTGCTCGGCAAGAGAATTAAATTTATCAAGCGATCACAGCGGTTTGATGGAATTAGACGCCGATTTTGGCGAAAAAAATCTCGGCAAAAATCTGCGAGAAATCTTGCAACTCAACGATTTAATTTTTGACATCAAACTCACGCCAAATCGTGCCGATTGCTTATCTTTGCTAGGAATTGCCCGAGAAGTCGGAGCGTTGGCAGAATTGCCGTTAAATTTAGAATTCTTACAAAAATCAAAATCGTTAGAAAAATCTGATTTCACGGCGGATAAAAAGGTCATTTTGGAAAGTCCGCAAAGTTGTCCGCGTTATATCGGCAGAATTTTCAAAAATGTTGATGCCAAAGCCAAATCGCCGGATTGGCTCGTGGAACGACTAAATCGCAGCGGAATTCGGAGCATTTCTGCACTTGTTGATATCACAAATTATGTGATGTTGGAACTCGGTCAGCCGCTTCACGCCTTTGATAATCAAAAAATCAACGGCAATATTCACGTCAAAATTTCCACGAGAAATCAAGAAAATTTTTCCAAACTCAAATTATTAAACGAGCAAGTTTTGCAATTTGACGACGCAGATCAAATTTTGTTGATTTGTGATGAACAAAAACCCTTAGCAATGGCTGGAATTATGGGCGGTGACGAAAGTGGCATAACGCTTGAAACTACCGAAGTTTTCTTGGAATCTGCGTTTTTTACGCCAACCGCAATCGCCGGAAAAGCCCGAAAATTCGGCTTTGGTTCTGACGCTTCTTACCGTTATGAACGTGGCGTAGATTTTGATGGCTGTCAGAGAGCAATGTTACGGGCTTCCGAGCTTATTTTGGAAATCTGTGGCGGACAATGTAGCAATATAATTGTCGCCGAAAACGCCGAATTTTTGCCAAAACGTCATACGGTAATTTTGCGAACTCAACGCTGCAATGATGTTTTAGGTTTAAATAAAAATTTAAGTTTGTCGGCTGATAGCATAGAAAATTATTTGAAACATTTGCATTTTGCTTTCAAAAAAATCAACGCCGAAGATTTTGAAATCACGCCGCCGTCTTGGCGATTTGACTTGGAAATTGAAGAGGATTTCATAGAAGAAATTGCACGTTTATACGGCTACAACAATATTCCAGCCGAGCCGCCGTTAGCAAAATTAGCGATGTTATCGCAAAATGAAAGCTCCAGAAATCATAATTTCTATAAAAAATTATTGGTTTCTCGTGGATTTTTTGAGGTTATCAATTATTCTTTTGTTGATGAAGCGTGGGAGCAAGATTTCACCGAAAATCATAATCCGATTCGTTTAGCAAATCCGATCGCTTCACAAATGAGCGTGATGCGTTCGTCATTGCTCGGTGGATTGTTGAGCAATCTCAAAAACAATTTGAACCGCCAACAAAATAGAGTGCGGATTTTTGAACACGGCAGAATTTTTTACAAAAACGGCAAAGATTTTGTTCAGCAATGGAATTTTGGCGGTTTGATTTACGGCACGGCGTTGGCAAATCACTGGCAAATTTCAACGCAGCGGCAATTTGATTTTTACGATTTAAAAGGCGATGTGGAATTTTTGTTATCCGAATTCAAAAATCTCAAATTTGCCGCCTTGCAAAATCATAAAGCATTGCATCCAGGACGTGCCGCCAATATAGAATTAAACGGCGAAACAATCGGTTTTATCGGCGAATTGCATCCGTTGCTTTGCCAAAAATACGGCTTAAATCACGCTCCGATAATCTTTGAAATCAACGCCGAAAAATTGTCCGCCGTAGCAATTCCAAAATATCAGGAATTATCAGCATTTCCGTCGGTTTTGCGAGATTTGGCGTTAGTGGTAGAAAAAAATACTCAATTTGCTGAAATCTTGGAAACCATCAACAAATTAAAAGCAAAATTGAAGTTAATCCAAAACGCCGAAATTTTTGATGTTTATACCGGCAAAGGAGTTGCGGAAAATCAGAAAAGTTTAGCCGTGCGGATAACTTTGCAGGATCAAAACGCCACGCTCACGGATGAAATTGTGGAAAACGCAATGCAAAAGATAATCAAAGCACTGCAAGAAAATAATAACGCAACTTTACGGGCGTAAAAAAATAAACAAAACGCAAAAAACAAGTTTTCCACGAGATTTCCCAAAAATTTTTTGAGATTTCTCGTGGAAATTTGGTTTTTATATTTTTATATTTTTATATTTTTATATTTTTATATTTTTATATTTTTATTTTTTTATTCCTGTTCCGGAATTAACACGCCAACCGTTAGCGTATCTTCCACCAAATATTTTTTGGCTACGGCTTTGACTTCCTGCTGACTAACTTGCTGTAAATATTGCAGCCGTTGCTCAAAAGATTGCCAAGGCAAACCCATAGCTTCGTCCATTCCGATTTCCATCGCTTGACCGAACAACGAATCGCGTTTGTAAATCTGCGATGCCGTATATTGAATTTTGGCTCGTTGTAATTCTTTGGTGAAATCCGTTTTTTCGCTATAAATTGCGGCTAATTCTTGTTGGATTGCTTTTTCCAAATCCTCCACGCTAACATTTTCCGCCGGAGACGCTATCACATACATAGATCCGGGCCCACGCGAAACGCCGTCATAACCCATTGCGATGTAAGTTGCTAAATTTTTCTTACGGACTAAATTGCGATTTAAGCGTGAAGATTCATTGCCGTCCAAAACTGCGGTGAGCATTTCCAAAGCATACGCTTCTTTGTCAGTGTGAATATCTTTCAGCGTTGGAACTTTCCAACTCATCACCAAAAGCGGCTGACTGGCAAATCCTTTGACGTTAATTCTGCGAGTGCCTTGTTGCTTTGGTTCTTTGATATCGCGGCGTTTAGGAATTTCTCGGCGTGGAATATCGCCGTAATATTTTTGAGCCATCTCAAAAACTTGCTGATGCTGCACATCGCCAACAATTACCAAAGTCGCATTATTCGGCGAATACCAAGTTTTGAACCATTGTTTAGTATCGTCGGCGGAGAGATTTTCCAAATCATCTTGCCAACCGATAACCGGACGCCGATACGGATGAACTTGCCACATAGTTGCCCGTAATTGCTCAAACAACTTGGCTTGAGGATTATCGTCGGTTCGCAGACGGCGTTCTTCCATAACCACTTTTAATTCCGGCTGGAATTCGTGTTCATCCAATGATAAATGTTTCATACGGTCGGATTCCAACGCCATCATAGCTTCTAATTTGTGGCTGGGAATTTGTTGAAAATATGCGGTGTAATCATTGCTGGTGAAAGCGTTATCACGACCACCGGCGGCGGCAACTCGTTTAGAGAATTCACCGGCTGGGACGTCTGGAGTTCCTTTGAACATCATATGCTCCAAAAGATGAGCCAAGCCGGATTTGCCGTCAATTTCGTCTATGCTGCCGACTTTATACCAAAGCATTTGCACGGCGGTTGGAGCACGGTGATTTTCTTTGACAATGATTTTCAATCCGTTATCTAAAATTTTTTCGTAATTTTTGGTTTGTTGATTTTCCATAGCGTAGGCAAAATTAAATAAAACTGAAACTAAAAATAAAACTGAAAATAAATTTTTTAAATTTTTTAAATTTTTTAAATTTTTGAACATTTTTTTATTCATTTTTTATGCTTTATGCGTATTTGCGTTTTATAAATAATCGCAACATTATAAAAATAAAAAATATAAAAATATAAAAATATAAAAATAAAAAAATAAAAATTTTCCACGAGATTTCTCAAAAATTTTTTGAAATTTCTCGTGGAAAATATTTAAGTTTTGATATTTAATGGAAAATTATCTTCTCCAAATTCCCATTTTTTTAGCGTCTTCAATCAAACCGTCACGCAATTCTGGGTGAGCAATTCCGATTAACGCTTCGGCACGTTCCCAAGTGGTTTTGCCTTTGAGATTTACCATTCCGTATTCGGTCACCACAATGTGAGTTGCCGTGCGAGGATCTGTTACAATAGTTCCCGGAGACAAAGTAGGAATAATACGAGATTTCAAATTGCCTTGTTTATCGGTAAATGTGGAAGACATACAAATGAAACTACGTCCGCCTTTGGAAGCATAAGCAGCTTGAACGAAATCTAATTGTCCGCCAGTTCCACTAATTTGTTTGATTCCGGCAGATTCTGCACCAACTTGTCCATATAAGTCAATTTCTACGGCGTTGTTGATGGAAACCAAATTGTCTAATTTTTCAGCAACGGCTGGGTGATTTGTATAATCAACCGGAGCACCGGCTGCAACTGGATTTTCGTCCAAGAATTCATAAGTTTTATCAGTTCCACCAGCAAACGCATAAACCATACGACCTTTATCAAAGTTTTTCTTGGCTCCGGTGATGCGTCCTGCGTTATACATATCAACATAAGCATCCACGAACATTTCGGTATGCACACCAAGATCTTTCAAATCAGATTCGGCAATCATAGAACCGATAGCGTTCGGCATTCCCCCGATTCCAAGTTGGATACAATCGCCATCGCGAAGTTGTTCAACAACTAATTTGGCAACGGCTTTATCAACGTCTGTGGCAACGATAGACGGAATTTGTGTTGGGTGAGTATTGCTACCTTCAACAATATAATCAACTTGAGAAATATGAACGCATTCTTCAAAACCACCGCGAACGCGTGGAAGTTTTTCATTGACTTCAACAATAACTTTGCCACCAAATTTTTTGATTGCTTCAACAACTGCATAATGGTGAGAAATGGAAACGCTAAAATTGAAGTAGCCGTGTTTATCCATTGGGCAAACTTGCACCATAAATACGTTGGTTACGTTGTTTTCGCGGACATAGCGAGGCAATTCGCTATATTTCATAGGCAAAAACCAGCCGCGACCTTCTCCGGAGATTTTTCTATCAACGCCGGAAAAATGCACACTATTCCAAATGAAAGTTTCGCCTTTCGGATCGGCTTTCATAACTTGCGGAACGTAGGCGGTAACACCGGCACGAATTTTTACGTCTTTTAATTCGTCTTTGCGTTTGGCCAAAGCGTGATCCAAATCAACCGGGCCGCAGATACAGAATCCGTATTCAACCCAATCGCCGCTTTTTACGCATTTTACGGCTTCGTCAGCAGAAACTAATTTTTGTTTGTATAAATCATAAACGCTCATAGTTTAAAAATCTCCAATAAAAATAAAAATAACGAATAAAAATAATTATTAAAAGGTTAATTTTCTTTTTCTTTTCTTTAAAAGATTACAATTTTGAAAAATTTCTGCAACATTTTAGAAATATTTTTGAAAATTTTCAAATGGTTTTACAAAATATTACAAAATTTTTAAAACAATATTGCAGAAAATCACAAAAACGCAAAATTTCCACGAGATTTTTATAAAAATTTTCCAAAAATTTTCAAAAAATTTTTGGAAAATCTCGTGGAAAAATTGTTTTTATTTATTTTTTATTTTTTATTTTTTATTTTTTATTTTTTATACGTATTCCATATAAGAATCAAAATCTAAATTTTGGAATTTGCTGCCACTATTTATGATTTCTGCGACGTCTAAATGGAAATGCTTTTCATTGATTTTCAGCAATAAAGCGTATAAATTCCGCAATTCGCCGTAACGGTGAGAGGTTTTCATTGCATAACGTATAAAACGCGGCAAATCTTTGATGTAATTTTCTTTGTGATCGCGATAATTCAGACGGCAGAAAATTCCCAAAACTTTCAGATGCCGTTGCAAACCCATCAATTCATATTCTTTCCAGAAAAATCCGAAATCTTTGCGAACCGGCAAGTTTTGATTTTTGGCTTTTTCCCAAAAACGAATCACAAAATCTAACTCAATTTCCTCGTCCCACGACAAAAATGCATCGCGAAATAACGATACCAAATCGTAAGTAATCGGGCCATAAACGGCGTCTTGGAAATCTATCACTGCCGGATTCAAATCGTCGCTTTCACTGAGCATTATGTTGCGTGGCATAAAATCTCTATGCACGAAAACTTTTGGTTGCTGCACGGCGTTTTGGATTAGCAATTCAAAAACAGCGTTCAAATCTTGAGTTTCTTTATCGCTCAAAGCAAAATTGAGGTGCTTTTGCAAAAACCATTCCGGAAATAAATTTAATTCACGGCGTAACATTTTTGCGTCATACGGCGGCAAAATTCCGGCTTTGCTGGATTTTTGGAGTTTCAACAAAATTTCCAAAACCGGATGCATTAACAAAGATTTTTCGTAATTATCTTCTTGGAGATTTAACGCTAACATTAGCCCGATTTTTCCTAAATCGGAAAGCACTAAAAAGCCGTTTTGTAGGTCAATTTGAAAAATCTGCGGAGATAAAATATCGGCTTTTAACAGCAAATCGGAGACCAAAATAAATGGCTGACAATTTTCTTTATCCGGCGGAGCGTCCATTAAAATTTTGGTGGAATTATCGGCAAAAGTTAGGCGAAAAAATCGGCGAAAACTTGCATCAGCAGAAGCGGCTTCAAATTTTGGAACATCGTTAGGAAAAATAATTTTCAGCCATTGAGAAATTTGCTCATTTCTATCTTGCGAAGTGTTTAAGGAAATATTGTTTAAATATTGTTTTTGCATAATTTTGATTTGTTGATTTGTTGATTTGTTGAGTTTGATTATTTATAAAAAAATTCCACGAGAATTCTAAAAAATTTTTTAGAAATCTCGTGGAAAATTATTTTTTTATATTTTTTATTTGCTAATAATCTTCATTATTATTGCGAATTTCTACATAAGTTGCGTCGCGGAGTTCTCGCAACCAATCCTGATACGCTTCTTCAATATGCCGATCGCGTAAAATTTTTCTTGCCAAAGCACGTTCTTGTTCGGCGGAAATATCTTTACTACGACGCTCCTGCACCAAAATCAAATGCACTCCAAACGGCGTTTTGATGATTTCGCTGACTTCTCCGATTGCTAAATTTTCCATAGCTTTTTCAAATTCTGGAACTGTATCGCCGGGATTTATCCAACCCAAATCGCCACCTTGCGGAGCGGAAGCGTCTTGCGAATATAATTTTGCTTGTTCGCCGAAATCATCGCCGTGCAGAATTTTATCGCGAACTCTTTGCAAAGTATCACGGGCTTTTTGTTCGCTGACGCCTTCATTGATGCGGATTAAAATATGTTTTACGTGAGTTTGCTGTAAAACTTGCGAATTTTGAGAATTTTGCTGATTTTGTTGCGTATCTTTCGCGGAATTTTTTGCAGATTTTTTTGATTTTTTATTTTTCTTATTTTTTGCCGATTTTGCCAATTTTTCGTTGATAGCTTTGATTTGGTTAATTTTGATAATATGAAACCCCGCCGGAGAACGCACCACCGAACTGATTTGATTTTCTTGCAGATTTGCTACCATTTCGGCGTATAAATTTGGCAATTCGTTGATATTTTTCCAACCTAAATTTCCGCCACTCAAAGCGTCTTGAGCGTCAGAAAAAGCCACCGCCAACTGATTAAAATTTTTCCCTTGCATTGCTTGTTGCTGAATATCAAGGGCTTTTTGATAATAATTTTCTATAACTTCCGGCGTAGCAGTTTCTGGAACCCGAATAATAATATGTGAAATCAAATATTGATTGTTATAAATTTCATTATTTTGATTAGCGTTATTATCAGCGTTATTATTACTCAAAAATTGATTATTATTTTTTGCGTGTTTTAAATAATTGTCTATTTCTGCTTCTGAAATATTTATCCGACTATCAATTTCAAAATCTTTTAACTTGTTGATTGTTATTTCGTCACGAATTTCTTCTTGCAAATCTGCAAAATTATTGCCACTATTTTCTAAGGTATTTTTGAACTCATCAAATGACATATTATTATTATCCGCAATACGATGTAAAGCGTTATTTAATTCTGCGTCATTTACCGAAATTCCTAATTCTTTGGCTTTTTGTAATTGTGCTTTATGTAATATCAAGCGTTCTAATAATTGCTTTTGCAAATCATCTTTTGCTGGTAATTCTATACCGCGTTGAATTAAACGTTGTTCCCATTGATTATAACTTTTATTTAATTCATTTTGCGTAATTACTTCATTGCCAACAACAGCAATAATATTATCAATTTCTACGATTTTTTTGTAATTACTAACAGATAAATTTTTATTTACTTCTACATTATTTTGAGCAAAACTAATACTATTAAAATTTGTAAAAATAGTAGCAGAAATCAGCAAAGATAAAGTTAATTTTGATAATTTAGATTTGGATTTAGATTCAGATTTGAAACGCATATTATTAAAAATTGTCTATAAATTATTTTTGAATTTATTTTGAATTTATTTTGAATTTATTTTGAATTTATTCAGTAATTTTTCAAAATTTCAATTTTTCCACGAGATTTTAAAAATATTTTTTGTATAAATTAGTAATTCCAAAAATTTTTTCTAAAATCTCGCGAAAAATAAGGAAAATAATACAAAAATAACAATTTAATCAAAAATTTATGAGTTTTTTTAAACGCCTCAAAGAAGACATTCAATCAGTTTTTTCACGCGATCCGGCGGCTCGTTCGGTGTGGGAAATTATTTTTTGCTATCCGGGAATTCATGCGATTTTTTTCCATCGCATCAATAACTGGCTTTGGCGACATAATTTTCGTTGGACTGCCAGATTTCTCGCTCAAATTTCCCGATTTTGCACCGGCATAGAAATTCATCCCGGAGCCACTATCGGCAAACGCTTTTTTATAGATCACGGAATGGGCGTAGTTATCGGCGAAACCGCAGAAATTCACGACGATGTGACTTTATATCACGGGGTAACGCTGGGTGGAACATCTTGGAATCAAGGCAAACGCCATCCAACGCTGGAAGACGGCGTGGTTGTTGGTGCCGGAGCCAAAATTTTAGGCCCCATAGTTATCGGCAAAGGTTGCAAAATCGGCTCTAATGCAGTGGTTGTTAAGCCGATGCCGCCCGGAACTACGGCGGTTGGCAATCCAGCCAGAATCATTGACAATAGCGAAAAACAACGCCAACAACAAGCAGAATCGCACGGATTTTCAGCGTATGCAGTGAGTTTGGGAAATGATAAAAATGATCCATTTGCCAAAGCACTTTTGGCGTTGTTATCTCACGCAGCGGACACGGATAAACGCTTGGCGTCGTTATTGTCACAGTTAGAAAATCACGGCGTAAATTTGACCGATGAAATCAAAGTTGCCGAAGCATTTAATCCAAAACATTATCAAGAAATTTTGACCCCGAACGAAAAATAACACACAAAAAACAATTTTCCACGAGAAATCCCAAAAAATTTTTGGAAAATCTCGTGGAAAATATTTTTATAAATTTAAACATAAACAAAATGAATAATTTCACTCCGCCGCCCAAAAATTGCTTTTTATGTCCGCGATTATTTCAGCATTTACAAAATCTCCGACAAAATCGCCCAACATCTTGGAAAAATCAGCCGGTTGATGCTTTTGGTGATATCAATTCGCCATTATTGATTGTCGGACTCGCTCCGGGCGAAAAGGGAGCAAATCGCACCGGAAGACCTTTCACTGGCGATATTGCCGGAAAATGGTTATATTCAGTTTTATATGAAAATGGATTTTCTAACGTCGCCGAAGCAACTAATATTTTTGACGAACTCAATCCAAATTTGACGCTTCAAAATTGCCGAATTACTAACGCTGTGAGATGCGTTCCGCCGCAAAATAAGCCGACTAACGAGGAAATTTTGACTTGCAATAAATTTTTGCAGGATGAAATAAATGCGATGTCAAATCTAAAAATCATTGTAGTTTTGGGACAAATTGCTCACAAAGCGGTTTGTAAGGCGTTAGATTTAAAAATCAGTCAATATAAATTTGCTCACGCAGCCGAATATGTATTGCCGATAAAAAATATTAAGGCGAACGAAAATATAATTTTGTTATGCAGTTATCATTGTAGCGGATACAATCAGGCGACAAAACGTTTGTCATATGAAGATTTTTGGCATATTTTTTGCAAAGCCAAAAAATATATATAAAATCTCGCGGAAATTTTTTAAATATTTTTAAATATTTTTAAATATTTTTAAATATTTTTAAATATTTGCAAAATTTTCCGTAAATTAAATAACAATAAGAATTTACAAATTTAAAAAAAATTTTGTTTAAGATTAAACATCTTTTTAACTTTTAACTTTTAACTTTTAATTTTTAATTTTTAATTTTTTTCATTTCTTTTATTCTTATAGGAGTTTTTTATTATGATGAAAAAATTTTCTATCGCTTTAATGGCTGCCGCAGGTTTGATGATTTCTGCAAACGCAACTGCTGATGAAGCTTTGGCAAAAGCTAAAAACTGCTTTAGTTGCCATAATGTTGATAAAAAAGTTGTTGGCCCATCTTACAAAGACGTAGCCGCAAAATACAAAGGCGATGCAAAAGCTGTTGATACTTTGGCTGGCAAAATCAAATCCGGTGGTAAAGGCGTTTGGGGACCAATTCCTATGCCTCCAAACAACGTAACACCAGAAGAAGCTAAAAAATTGGCAGCTTGGGTTTTAAGCATTAAATAAGTCGCAAATAAAAACAGAAATTTATAAAAAAAGCTTACAAAACTGCAAGCTGAAAATTTTTCCACGAGATTTTTCAAAAATTTTTTGAGATTTCTCGTGGAATTATTTTTTATATTTTTATTTTTATTTTTATTTTTATTTTTCTATTTTTTCGTCGCTTTTTGAATTTGTTGAATTCGTTGAATTTTCAGAATTTTCTGCTTCGGATTCGGATTCTTTTTCTATATTTTTCTGCACAATCTTTGTATAACTTTGCAAAAAACGCTTATCTCGCCACGATTTCCATCGCCAAACCCAATATCCACACGCCGTAAAAGCCCCCCAGTTCATCAACGCTTCTTTATAACCGGTCGCTACAAAATCTATCACCCATTTTGGCAAAGCGTTAGAAATCAGCGGCTTTTCTTGCAGACGTCTATGCACATTTTGGCTCAAATAACTTCCGGTGTAAATCGCTGAAATCGCCGAACGCGGCTGCGGAACATCTATGCGAGTGCAACAATCTCCGGAGGCAAAAATTGAGCGATTTGTCAGCGTTTGATAAGTATCTTTCACGGCAAAAAACCCGTCTTTACACAAACTCAAATTGCAATCAGCAAACCAGTCCAAAGGTTTCACGTTCGTAGCCACCAGCACAAAATCAACCGGCAACAAATCGCCATTAGCCAAAATCAGACCATTTTTTCCGGCGTATGCTTTGCCTTCTGCCAGATTTATGCGGCGGTCATACAAAATCTGTTTTGCCAATAATCGCGTATCGTTCGCCCAATTTGGAATAAAGCCTTCGCCGGTGATTAGCGTGATTTTTATATTTCGCGTATCAACCAAGCGACTCAGCCGGAAATGCGTAATCAACGCTAACTCTAAACCGGCGGCACCGCCTCCCAAGACGGCGATTCTGGCTTTGCTATGCCGCGAAAATGAATTCAGCATTTCATTGAACTTGATAACAAAATTATCAAAAGGTTTGGCGTTGATAACTTTATAGCCCTCGCTTTGCAAATATTCGCTATCCATTTTGGCACCGACCGCCAAAGATAAAACATCGTAGGAAATTTTTTTGCCGGTTTCTATGGTGATTTCGCGGCAAACCGGATTCACGCCGATAACTTTATTGCGAACGAATTCAGCTTTGGCAGCTTTGGCGATTCCGGAGATATTCAAACTGACTTTATCTTTGTTTTCATAGCCGCTCAAACAGTTAGAAATAGAGCAAGAATGGATTTGTTCGGTGTTCGGAGCGATCAAAGTTACTTCTAAATTTGGCCAAGAATGTTGGCTCAAATCTTTGAGTATGTGCAGATTTGCATAACCGGCACCGGCGAGAACTAAATGTTTTTTTTCCATATAAAAATTATATTTATTATATTTTTTATATTTTTTATACTTTTTAAAAATTTTTCCACGAGAATTCTAAAAAAATTTTTGGAAATCTCGTGGATTTTTGTTTTTTGTTTATCTTTTTATTTGTTTATTTGCTTATTTGCTTATTTGCTTATTCTTCTCCGCCGACCACAACTGTCACAAAATTTTGCGGATTTATATTTCGCTGAAATGCTTTGATTATGTCTTCTTTGCTGATTTTTGCGATATTTTCTTGCCAAACTTTGAGCGTATCCAACGGCAAATCTAACATTGCAATTTTGGAAACTTGCTCTAACATTTTGCTATTGCTATCAACATTAAGCGGAAAACTGCCTATTAAATAATCTTTGGCGGCTTTTAATTCTTCATCGGTTGGGCCATTTTGGACAAAATCACTGACGATTTTTTGAATTAAATCCAAAGCTTGTTTGGTATTTTCTTTTTTAGTTTGCATAGAAATTCTGAAAGAACCCGGATGCTTATTTGCATTAAATTGACTGCCAACGCTATAAGCCAAACCACGTTTTTCGCGGATTTCATCTAATAAACGCGATTGAAAGCCGCCGCTGCCGAGCGTATAATTTCCAACAATTAAGGCAAAATAATCAGCATTATCACGTGCAATTCCAACTTGTCCGACCAAAATATGCGATTGCGTTGCCGGATGATCCAAGACAATTTTTTCGGATTTTTCGGTTTTTGGCGGAAATGCCGGAAATTTTGCGAGTTCGCCATTTGGCAAATTCACGGCAATTTTTTCGGCGATTTGTTCGGCTTGTTGCTTTGTTGCGTCGCCGACAATCAAAATTTTGGCATTTTGAGCGACATAATATTTTTTATGGAAATTTTTAATATCTACGGTTTTGATATTATTCAAACTGCTAACGGAAATCATTGCTCCAAACGGATGATTTGGGAAAACGATTTCATTAAACGCTCTGGCTACTTGCACATTTGGACGCGTCAAGGCGTCAGTCAATTCAACAACTGAATAACCGATTTCACGCTGTAAAATTTTTTCGTCAAATTTTGGTTTAGTTAAAACGTTTATCAAAATATCTAAACCTTTTTGGAAATTTTGCTGATTATTCGTCAAAGAACGCAAACGCACGGAATTTGTTTCGCTATTTGTCGGAAAACTTAATTCGGCTCCCAAATCTGCTAATGCTTCGTCCAAAGAATTTTCGTCATATAAATTTGTGCCTTTGTCTAACATAGAATTTGTAAAAGATGCAAGTCCGGCTTTATCTGCGGATTCCAACAAAGTTCCAGCGTTGAAATTTACTGCAATATCTATCATCGGCAAATCTTGGTGCGAAACAAAATAGACCGGCACGTTATGAGTTGTAGTTTTCCAAAATTGAATATTTAAGTTTTCGTTAGCGTTAGAAATATTTGATTGATTCATAAATAAAAAAAATAAAAAAAATGCGAAAAAAAATAGTAAAAATCTAAAAAATTTAAAAAATTTAAAAAATTTAAAAAATTTAATGTGCTTATTCATAATTCCATAAATTATTTTGAAAATCTCGTGGAAAATTTTATTTTTGTTTTTAATGTTCTATAAAACTTGTTGCTAATGCAATGGTAAAAACTCCGAACAAAATCAACAAAATCTGCCGAATTGATGATTTCAAATCACTTTTTTGATGCAAACTCGGAATTAAATCAGCAACCGCAATATAAATCATAGACGACGCCGCCACTGCCAACAAAGTCGGAATTAAATGATGCAAAGACGATAAAGCAAACCAAGCCAAAATCGCTCCAACAAAAGTAGATAAACTGGAAATAATATTATATAAAAATGCTTTGGTCTTGCTATAACCAGAATTCAATAAAATTGCAAAATCTCCGATTTCTTGTGGAATTTCGTGCGTTACTATTGCCAACGCCGTGATAATTCCTAATTCTGTATTTTGTAAAAACGCAGAGGCGATTAAAATTCCATCAACAAAATTATGAAAAGTATCACCGACCAAAATCAGCAAACCGGCACGATTTGTCGGTAATTGTGAATGTGTGTGCTTATGATTTCCGTGAGCTTCACAATGCGAACTATGACAATGTCGCCATAAAACTAACTTTTCCAAAATAAAAAAACACAAAATTCCGCTCAAAATTGTTAGCGAAATATTTTGCGGATTTGCTGAATGTTCCAAAGCGTGAGGAATAACTTCTATAAATGCAGCTCCCAACAATGCTCCGATTGCATAACAAACAAAATCGTTGATGCGTTGAGTTAAGAATTTGGAAACGCTGATAACTCCGGCAAAAATCACGCTTAAAATGCTGCTGATAAAAGCGGTCAGCAAAATCCATTTTAAGACATCAAAATTTAAGGCGTTATCGGCAATCAAATTGAAATGTTCTAAATGTTTTAAATGTTCTAAATTTTCTAAAAGTTGCGAATTTTCGTGTAAATGCTCGTGCTCGTGCATAATAATTTTGGATAATTTATAAGTTGCAAAAAGAGCGTGTATTTTAAGAATTTTTTACAAAATAACAAATTTCCACGAGAATTCCAAAAAATTTTTTAGATTTCTCGTGGAAATTTTTAAATTTTTTAAATTTTTATAAATTTTTATAAATTTATAAAATACGACAAAAATAAATTTAAACAAAAATTCAAACAAAAATTCAAACAAAAATTTAAACAAAAATTTAAACAAAAATTTAAACAGAAATTTAAAAATTTTTAACAAAAATTAGATAAAAATTAAATTTTGAAAATATAAAAAATATGCAGAAAATTAGCGTTTTGGTTGTTGATGATTCCGCTCTAATGCGTCAATTATTAAGCAAAATGATTGACCAAAGCAAAGATTTAATGGTTGTTGGCACCGCCGCCGACGCTAATCAAGCCAGAGAAAAAATTAAAAAATTTAATCCACAAGTAATCACTTTAGACGTGCATATGCCCGGAATGGATGGAATCGTATTTTTGGAAAAACTTATGCGATTACATCCAATGCCGGTAGTGATGGTTTCTGCTTATACGCAAAGTGGCTCCGAAACAACATTGAAAGCGTTGGAATTAGGTGCGGTAGATTTTATCGGCAAACCACAATTTACAAATGAGTTGGATATGCAGAATTATTCACAAGAATTAGTAGAAAAAATAAAAACCGCAGCGTTAGCAAAATTACATATAAACAGACATTTACACAATTACGCTCATAATCGCTCAGCCTTACAATTACATGCTAACGATTATAAAGCAAATATAAGCGGTGCCGATAATTTCAATAACACTTTGCCTTCTAATATTCCGACAAATATTCATAATCATCGTAATCCAGCTCACGCTTCATATTTGTTAAATGATTTGCAGCATCATAATAATGTTGTTATTGGCACGAATAATAATATTTGTAATATTTGCAATATCAATAATATAAAACCACATACGCGGCAATATAATTTCAAAAGCAAAAAAATTATCGCAGTTGGTGCATCAACCGGAGGCACCGAGGCTCTCAAAGATTTTTTGATGGTTATGCCAAAAAATTGTCCGCCGATTTTAATTGTCCAGCATATGCCCGAACATTTCACGGCGTCTTTTGCTGAACGCCTAAATAAGCTTTGTCAGCCACGCGTTATAGAATCTCAAGGTGATGAAAGAATTTCGGAGGGAACGGTTTATATTGCTCCGGGACATTCTCATTTGTTATTTCAAGCTGGATTTCCACACCGCACGGCTTTATCAAGCGATCCGCCGGTGAATCGGCACCGCCCATCTGTGGATGTTTTATTTTCTTCGTTGATTCCTTATGCTCCAAACGTTGTCGCCGTGATTTTGACCGGCATGGGCAAAGATGGTGCCGCATCAATGTTAAAACTCGCACAAGCCGGAGCATTAACGCTGGGGCAAGATGAAAAATCTTGCGTGGTTTATGGAATGCCGCGAGAAGCATTTAGTCTTGGAGCCGTGCAAGAACAATGCAGCATAGAAAAAATCGGCGAACGTGCTTTGGAATTATGTTGCGAATAAAAATATAAAGAAAGAAATAAAAATGCCAAAAAAAAATATAAATTTCTCGTGGAAAAAATTATCATTTTTAATATTTGCTTTGTTTAATAGTAACGCAAATGCTGACAATTTCAGCATAATCGGCGAAATTCCATCAAACTTAAAAAGCGAAAAAGATTTTTATATTCAATACGATTTATCTAAAAAAGCGTTCCCGATTGGCATTCCTTATAAAAATAAATATTCAAATAATTCTCGCAAAAACGAGGTTTCATTTTTGCTGGCGGATTCCATCAACGGCCAAGTTGAAAATCAAATGAACGCAAGCGGTAATGTTGAATGGCGAAAATCTGATTTTTTGCTTTACGCCGATAAAATGGATTATTTTGTTTTTGATGACAAAATTATCGCCAAAGATAACGTAAAAGCAATGCAGCACGGCGTTCAGTTAGAAACTCCGGATTTTGAAATGGAAATCACAACTAAAAAAGGCGTGGCTAAACAAGCACATTATCAATTTGTCCGGGAAATGGAAAGCCGCTTTTATAAAAATCAAGACATCATTGTTTCTACGGACAATTTGGATTCTAATGGCAGCAATAATACGGCAATGTTAGTCAATGTTCCGCATAGTTACGGTTTGCCAACAACGCAGCCATCAGAAAGCCGTTTATCGTATTCCGGCGGAAATGCTGAAGAATTGAGTTTTATCGGCAGAGAATTTATGAAACTCAAACAAGCGACTTACTCAACTTGCAAAACGGATTCGCAAGATTGGTATTTGAAAAGCCCGGATATTGAGTTAGATTTCAATGAAAATGAAGGCGTTGCCAAAAATAGCACTTTATGGTTCAAAGATATTCCGATTTTTTATTCGCCGTATTTTGCTTTTCCGGTATCAAAGCAACGCAAATCCGGATTTTTGGCTCCGACTTATAAATCATCAACCAAAACCGGCTTTGATTTGACAGTTCCGTATTATTTCAATATTGCTCCAAATTATGATTTGACTTTATATCCGCGTTGGATGAGTAAGCGTGGTTTTCAATTAGGTGCCGATGCACGTTATTTGTTTAAAGATAGCAATGGTTATTTGCGTGGCGAATATTTGCCGCACGACGTAGAGGGCATAAGAAGTAAGCGTTTTGCGTATCAATTTCGGCATTGGCATACGATTTCTGCCGAGCACGGAATCACGGCGTATATAGATTACAATCGCGTTTCGGATGGTTTATATTGGCAAGATTTGTCGTCGCGTTTGTTAGATACTACGCAAGTGCATTTGCCACAAACGGTTTCGTTAAATTGGAGAGCATTGGATTGGATAAATGTAAATTTACAAAATGTGCGTTATCAAACATTACAAACGGATGTAAATAATAAAATAAATTCTCCATATTTTATTCAACCACAAATCAATATTTCTGGATTTAAACCGAATATTTTTTCCTTGCCATTGTTTAGTAGTAATAAAAATAGTAATGCACAAAATTCCACGAGAAATGCAAAATATTTTTTAGATTTTGATTTTTCTTTTATTGGACAATTTTCACGCTTTACGCATCATAGTTTGCCATCAGCAAATCGTTATGTTTTTTATCCGCAAATATCAGCACCATTTATAACACCGGGTTTTCAAATAACGCCAAAAATTGGTTGGAACTATACTTATTATAACTTTATAAATAACTATGAAAATTTCTTGGTAGCAAATTCATTAGATATAAACAAAACAAATTATTCGCGTTCGTTGCCGATTTTTAGTGTTGATAGTTCAATGACTTTTGAAAGAAATATTAAAGTTGCAAATTTTTGGACTTTGAAAGATGGCGAATCTGAATATAGACAAACATTAGAACCGCATTTATATTATGTTTATATTCCGTATAGAAAACAATCGCACTTACCGACTTTTGATACTGGTTTAAATGACTTTAATTTTGGGCAAATGTTCTCGGAAAATCGTTATTCTGGTTATGATAGAATTAACGACGCAAATCAACTTACTTTGGCTTTGACTTCGCGTTTATTAGGCAAATCTGATGGCGTTGAATATTTTAAAGCAATGATAGGTCAGCGTTATTATTTTCAGCCACAAAAAGTTACATTAGTGAATAATGAAAAAGCCGGAAAAGATTTTTCGCATATAGTTGCTTCTATGACCGGTTTGGTTTATAACAAAACTTATGCGGATACATCTATTGAATATAATCATAAAGATAGAAGTACCGAAAGATTTTCATTTGGTGTGCGTTATCAACCAGATTATGGCAAAGTGCTTTCTATGAGTTATAGATATATTAAAAATGCCGAAAATTTGAATAGTTATTATGTATTAAATCCGAGCACAAATAATACCGGACGAACAGAACAAATTGATATATCTGGGCAATGGAATTTGGGTGATTTATTTAATAGTAAAAGTGCCTCAGCAAAACG
Source organism: Dechloromonas aromatica (nom. nud.) (assembly GCA_004555545.1). Taxonomy (GTDB): domain Bacteria; phylum Pseudomonadota; class Gammaproteobacteria; order Burkholderiales; family Rhodocyclaceae; genus SFHR01. The sequence continues at coordinate 2,784 of SFHR01000024.1, read as the reverse complement.
TTGGTATGGAGTATTTCGTTATAATTATTCGCTGAAAGATAAGCGTTTGATAGAAGGCATTGCTGGTATAGAATATAATGCAGATTGTTGGGCAGCAAGGTTAGTAGCACAAAAATTACGCATACATAATAATACGGCGGCAAATACATCAGTCTTTTTTCAATTAGAACTTAATGATTTTGCTTCTATTGGTTCAAATCCTATGTCAATTTTGCGTAGAAGTGTGCCTGGTTATGGCAAAACTAATGAATTAGTTGGAAGTTATTAAAAGTATAAAAAATAACATTTTTCCATGAGATTTCTAAAAAATTTTTTGATAAATATATAAATATAAATATATAAATGTATAAATATATAAATTATGAACAACAATAATAATGTTTTGACTATTGCAAGTAGAGAGTCGCGTTTGGCTTTATGGCAAACTAATTTTGTTAAAGATACTTTGCAAAAAGCGGACGCAAATCTGCAAATAAATATTCTCGGAATGACCACGCAAGGCGATAAAATCTTGGATAAACCTTTATCAAAAATTGGTGGCAAAGGTTTATTTATCAAAGAATTAGAAACTGCTTTATTAAATCATCAAGCCGATTTTGCCGTGCATTCTATGAAAGATGTGCCTATGGAAATTCCGAACGGCTTTGCTTTGGCGGCGGTTATGCAAAGGGAAATCCCGTTTGATGCGTTAGTTCTCGGCAAAAATTCGCAGTATAAAACTTTGCAAGATTTGCCAAAAAATGCCGTAATCGGCACGTCCAGCGTTCGCCGAGAAGCCATCTTGCGAAAAAATTTTCCGCATCTACAAATCAAATCTTTACGCGGCAATTTGGACACGCGACTTCGTAAATTAGACAGCGGCGAATTTGATGCAATAATTTTGGCGGCCGCCGGATTAAAACGTCTTGGCTTGAACGAGCGTATTAGTCAAATTTTGCCACCAGAAATTTTTATCTCTTCACCCGGACAAGGTGCTTTGGGAATAGAAATTTTGCAAGGAAATCAACATATTCAACAAATTTTACAGCCGCTCAACGATTTAAAAACCTTGCTTTGCGTTACTGCTGAACGAGAATTTTCTAAACAATTAGGCGGAAGTTGTCAAATTCCGCTCGGAGCCTTTGCTTGTTTTGATGAACAAGGGCAAAATATTTCAATCAATGGCTTTATTGCCGCCGTTGATGGCACAACGTTTTTGCAACATCAAATAAAAAATCGGCAAATTACAACAATTGACCAAGCCAAAGCATTAGGCAAACAATTAGCCGAAAATTTATTAAGTCAAGGAGCAAATAAAATTTTGGCAGATTTGCAGAAATAGCAAAAAATAAAAATAATAAAAATAATAAAAATTATAAAAATTATAAAAACAAATTTTCCACGAGATTTCCAAAAAATTTTTTAGAATTCTAGTGGAAAATGTTTGTAAAAATACAAATATACAAATATACAAATATACAAATTAAAACGGACTTATAAAAATGAATAAATATGACTTAAATATGCCCGAAGAAGAGTTAAAAATCAACGTTGCAAATGACTTTTTTGCTACTTTTGATAATACTAAAAAAATTGGCAAAATTGATTTTTGTGTTGCGGTTTTATTGCCAAAAAATCAACCTGATATTGAAAATTTTCCGCTTTCTTCATTGTTATGGGCAGAAGCAAAAAAAGGCAATAGTAAAGATATTTTGGAAAGTATTATTCAACTGATTTTTACCATTGGTAAAGCTAAAACTTTTAATAATTATATACCGCCAAAATTTCTTGGAGCTTTTGATGCTGAAAAGATTTTGTTTATACCTTATAAACATTTTTTGGAGACATTTTATAAAAGTGATTTTAATTGGAATGTTACCGCTTCTGATCATACTACAAAAGAATTTCAGCAGTTAAAAAAAGAATTAGAAAAGTTAATTACTACGGAACAATTTTTATTTAACTATATTGAAAATGAAGCCGAATTAAAAGCATTTATTAGTAAAAATTTTGCTTATACGCTTGACGAAAATGGCTTTTATAGAATTGAAATTGACGAGACAAATTATGTTTCAATTTATCATCGTTGGCTGAAAAATGTCAAACCTACTATTGATATAGTTTGGGAAAAAATTCCAAAGAAAATGACTTTGGAAGCAGATTTTTTTATTGCTGATATTTTAGCGGAAAATCATATTACTAAAAATGCAGAACAATTAAAAGTAAAATTAAAAACTGATAATTATCAACTGCATTATTTTGAGTATGAAAGTGATTTTGATAAATATACAGAATTAAATTTTAAAGCGACTTTGACGGCAGTTTTTGCTGATGAACAAAAAGCATATTTAAAGTTTTGGCAAATATATAAACGTCCGCCAAATGAAAGTGTAAGAAATTATATTTTAAGCCGCCGAGATTTGCTAATTCCGCAAGAAGTAAGAGAACGTAAAGGAGCATTTTATACTCCGGAAATTTGGGTGAAAAAATCCCACGAGTATTTAGAAAAATCTTTTGGCAAAGATTGGCAAGAAAACTATTATATTTGGGATTGTTGTGCCGGAACCGGAAATTTATTGAAAGGTTTAACAAATAAACAAAATATCTTTGCTTCAACATTAGATCAGCCGGAAGTAGATTATATAAAAAGTGATAATTTTTTATATAGTGATAATGTTTTTCAATTTGATTTTTTAAATGATGATTTGTCAAGTAATAAAGTTCCGAATAAGTTAAAAAATATATTAGAAAACGCAGAACTCCGTAAAAAGTTAATCATTTTAATAAATCCTCCATATGCGGAAG
>SFHR01000023.1 GCA_004555545.1 Dechloromonas aromatica (nom. nud.) | reverse complement strand
GAAATTATTACTGTATTTTCAGCAAAATTATATGGTTCTCGTAGTAATAAAAATAAAAAGTTAATAAATACTATGAAAAATATAATGGAGGAAAATAATAATGAATAATAAATTTAAAAAAATTTGGAAGCAAACCAAAGGACAAATTATAGAATTAAAGCCAAATAAAACTCAAATTACTTATTTTAATAAAGCGTGTGGGGTTGCAAGATTAGCATATAATTGGGCTTTAAATGAATGGAATACTCAATATAAATTAAATAAAGAATATCGTGATAAATGTCAAGAATTAAATATTGAAATAGATGAAACAAAAATTTATAAACCCAAAGAAAATGAATTAAGAAAACAATTAAATGCAATAAAGTATGAAAAATTTCCTTTTATGGCAGAAGTGACAAAATGTGCTCCGCAATTAGCAATAAAACAATTAGGAATGGCATTTTCTCGTTTTTTTAAAGGTCAGGCAAAATATCCAAAATTTAGAAAAAAAGGAATTGATGATAAATTTAGTATTTCAAATGACCAGTTTAAAATTGAAAATAATAAAATAAAAATTCCACTTCTAGGATGGATTAAATTAAAAGAAAATTTAAAATTAAATGGAAAATTATTATCTGCAAAAATTTTTACTCGTGCTGGTCGTTGGTTTGTTAGCGTAAATGTTGAATTAAGTAATTTAATTTTACCAAAAATTAAAACTAATAAATCAGTAGGTATAGATTTAGGAATAAAAGATTTTGCTATTTTATCTAATGGAGAAAAAATACAATCACCAAAACCACTAAAACAAAAATTAAAAAAATTAAAACGTTTAAATAAATCTTTAAGTCGCAAAAAATTAGGTAGTAAAAATAGACAAAAAGCGAAAATCAAGCTGTCTAAATTACATTATAAAATTTCTTGTATTAGAAAAGATTTTTTACATAAATTAACTACAAATTTATTAAATAGATTTGATGTAATTGCTATTGAAGATTTAAATACAAAAGGTATGTTGAAAAATCATAAATTAGCAAGAGCAATTAGCGATTTGGGATTTTATGAATTTAAACGTCAATTGATATATAAAGCAGCATTTTGGAATAAAACTATTAAAGCAGTTGATAGATTTTTTCCATCTTCTAAAAATTGTTCTGTTTGTAATAATTATAAAAAAATAGATTTAACATTAAAAGATAGAGAATGGACTTGTCCGTTATGTAATACGCATCACGATAGAGATATAAATGCTGCTGTAAATATATTAAATAATGCTAATAAAGTATTAACTTTATAAAAATTTTGGCGAGTAGTTTGCTCGTGTCAGCTTATGGAGCGATAATAAGACATTTTGATATAATTATTAAAATGCAGTTGCTATGAAGTAAGAAATTAAATCTTTCAATGAATAATTTTGAATAGATTTTTTAGAACGGAGAGTTTAAAAATTATGCGGAAATTTTGTGAGAAGGTGTGAGCCAAACCCTCGGCACTCGTTATAACAACTGTGGCTGCTGTCTTCCGACCCTGACCAGGTTCATTGTCTCGCGATGCGAGGCGACCCACGAGCGAGATTATAGCAGAATTTTTTATAATTGCAAATTATTTGCAAATAGCAAATACCAAAAACAAAAACAAAATTTCCACGAGATTTCTCAAAAATTTTTTGAAAATTTTTATAAAAATCTCGTGGAAAAATGTTTTTATAAATATTTTTTGCTTTTCAGAATTTGTAAAGTTTTTGCCGTCGCTCCTTTATACGAATTTGCAAATAACAAAGCATTTTTTTTATACAAATCTAAATTTGAATCCTTGTAATTATTTTCTACAAACTTGCTGATTTCTCCGATTTCATCAAAATTTATTGCCGCCTGATTTTTCAGAGCATTTTCTGCTGCCGTTGCAAAATTAAACATATGCTTTTGACAGAATAACAACGGACAGCCACACGCCGCCGCTTCTATCAAATTTTGTCCGCCAAAATTCAGAATTGATCCGCCGATCACCGCAGCATCCGCAAAAGTATAATACGCAACCATTTCGCCCATAGAATCGCCAAGCAAAATATCAATTTCCGCCAAATCTTCGGCGGATAAATTCTCTAGATTTTCCTTCTGACTACGGCGAACGACATTGAAATTAAATTGATTTTTCGCCAAATCATAGATTTCATCAAAGCGTTGCGGATGGCGTGGCACGATTACTAATAGCGGATTTGCCAAACGATTTTGCGTTCTGGCGGCTAAAATGCGGATTTTTATCAATAATTTTTGCCATTTTTCTAACAACAATTCTTCTTCGCCGTCACGCGTGGAAGCCGCCAAAAATATAAAACGCTGCCCTTGATAAACTGCGTTTGCCGAATTCTTCCAAAAATTTTTCCAAGATTTCCCCAAATCCACCAGCGTTTTATTTATCGGCACATCAAATTTTAAATTTCCGCAGATTTGTAAATTTTGCGAACTCACGCCAACTTGCAAAAATCTTTGAGCATCGGCGTCATTTTGAGCCAATACCAAACTTAAATTTTCAAAAGCCATTTTTGCTAATTTGCGGAACAAAGCATTTTTTTGATAATTGTTTTTAGATTTTTCTGACAATCTTGCGTTAATTAACACGGTTGGAATGTTGGCGTTTTTGCATTCCAAAATTAAATTTAACCAGATTTCGGTTTCCATTAACAAGGCGATTTTTGGTTGATAAAACTTTAAGAATTTGCGTTGAAAATATTTCACATCATACGGCAAATAATTCAAAATCAGGAGTTGTTTTTGGATTTCTTTTTCCCATAAATTTTCGGCGACTGCTCTGCCGGTTGGCGTGGTCATTGTGAGCAATAATTTATAAGATTTGTTTTTTAATAATTCGTTGATTAAACTCTGACAACCTCGAATTTCGCCGACAGAAACGGCGTGAATCCAAATTAGTTGCTGATTTTTATTTTTATTCTTAAAATTTTTGGCGGAAATTTTTTTTAAATTTAAAGCAAAACGTTCGGCTTTATGTTGCCAATATTCCGGCTGTTTTTTGCTTTTTATGTATAAACGCACATAAGCAAACGGCAAAATAAAAATCAAAATCAAGTTATATAACAACGCTAACATTTTTTATTATTTTTATTTTTATTTTTATTTTTTATTTTTTATTTTTTATACTAAATTTTGAATTATGTAATCAGTTGCTTTATGCAAATCATCAAAGATTTTGGTATTTTTTGGCAATGCTTTTTGCGGATCATTTTCTGCATTTTGGAGCGTATTTTTGCCTTTTCCGGTCAATACCAAAATTGGCTGACAACCAACATTTGCAGACGCTTGTAAATCTCGCAAAGAATCTCCGACCGCAAAAATTCCATTGAGTGAAATCCCAAAGGCCTCCGAAATTTCTAAAAACATTCCGCTTTTAGGTTTGCGGCAATCACAATTATCAGAATCAATATGCGGACAAAAAAAGATAGCCTCAATTTTTCCGCCGACTTTGGCGAGTTCAGAATTTAATTTCTGGTGAATCAAATTCAGCGTATCCATATCAAACAAGCCGCGACCGATTCCGGATTGATTTGTAGCAATCACAACTTTGATGCCGTGTTGATTTAATTTGGCAATACTTTCCAAAGAATTTGGAATTAGTTTGAATTCATTTGGCGACTTAATAAATTGATCAGAATCAAAATTGATAACGCCATCGCGGTCTAAAATTACGATTTTTTCGTTTGAAATTTGATTTTGCATTGTTATTTTTTTGGATGTTGGGAAGTTGGAATGTTGTAAAAAATTTCCACAAGATTTTAAAAATAATTTTTGAAATCTCGTGGAATATTTTTTATGTCAAAATTTTTGCCGTTAATTCTTTATACAATTTCACGGCTCCGAAATCGGTCAAACCGGAAATGAAATCTAAAATTTTTTGCAAACAACTATATTCGTCATCATTTTCTTGCGGACGAAATCTTTCCGGCAATACTTGCAAAATCAGATATTTTTTTCTGCTGATTTTGTCATTTTTATTCTGCTTTTTATTCTGCAAAAATTCATAACAAGCGTTATCAAACAACGTCAATAATTCTTCCAAAATTTGAAACGCCATAATATCAGTTTTTATCGCCTTTGCGTTTTCGTAAATATTTTCCGCCGAAAATTTTCTGACTTGCTGCATCCATAAATTTATATTTTCGTCAAACAATGTTGATTTTTCATATTCGCCGTTGAGCAAGGAATTTTCATTGGCTATAAAATTTTTGGCGGCGTTGGCAATCAAAAAATTTATGGCTTTGCTGCGTAAAAAATCTAACTGCTCATAATCATTTGCCAAATTCAGATTTACAAAATTTTGGTCTAATTTCAATAAATCTTCCAAAAAAATTTTAGCGATACTCGTGGAAATTATTTTCAAACGTGCGGCGTCTTCCAAATCAATCACCAAATAACAAATATCGTCGGCGGCTTCTACCAAATAAACCAAAGGATGACGCTGCCAAACATCATTTTTATCATTTAATTTTTTTAAACCCAAATGCTCGGCAATTTGCTGATATTTTGCAAGTTCGGAGTCAAAAATCCCAAATTTTTTATATTTTCCCGGACGCTTGTTTATATCATTTTGGCTCATATATTTAGAGCCGCTCGGATATTTCACAAAGGTTGCCAAAGTCGCATAAGTCAAAGACAAACCGTCATTGCCGTTATGTTTTTCTAAATTCGTGATAATTCTCAAACCTTGAGCGTTGCCGTCAAAATTTAGAAAATCATTGCGTTGATTTTGGTTATGAATTCCGGCGAATAATTTGCAATTTGGAGATTTAATCCATTCACGGATTGCAGCCTCGCCATCGTGCCCAAACGGCGGATTTCCTATATCGTGAGCCAAACAAGCTGCAGCGACAATGCTGGAAAAATCGGCAGAAGAAATAAAATTTTTATCAGCCAAACAATCGCGGAAAACTTGCACACCCAAAGAGCGTCCGACCGAACTGACTTCTAAACTGTGCGTCAGGCGAGTGCGAACATAATCGGAATCCGGCAAAGTATGCACTTGGGTTTTATCGTTCAATCTCCGGAAAGAATAAGTAAAAATCAGACGATCAAAATCACGCTGAAAATTGCTCCGTAATTGATTTTGCTGATTTTGCTGATTTTGCTGATTTTGCTGATTTGTTTGATTATCGCGTTTGTCAGATAAAAGTTTTTCCCATTTATTCATAATTTTTATATCTTTTTAAAAATTTTTCCACGAGAAATCTCAAAAATTTTTTGGAAAATCTCGTGGAAAAATGGTTTTTCATTATCTTTAAAAAACGCTACCCAACTGGAATTGAAATTGTTCTGTTTTATCGCCGTCTTGTTTATTAAGCGGAAAACCAAAACTCAATTTCAGAGGCCCAATCGGCGATAACCACGCCGTCGAAACTCCAACAGAATAACGCGGACGATTACTTGTTTTGTGCGTATAACGAACGCCATTACTTGCATAAACTTGCCCGATATCAAAAAATACGCCCATCCGCACGGTGTCTTCCATACCCGGCAAAGCCCAGTAAACTTCTGCATTTGCGATTACCGATGCTTTTCCACCAACGCTATAAGTGCCGTATTGATCGCTAACTTGTGGGCCTAAACTTGATGTTTGATAGCCACGCACCGAACCGATTCCACCAGCGTAAAAATTTTTATAAAACGGCAATTTATCGCCACCATAACCGTCTGCATAACCGGCTTCCGCTCCGAGCATTAAAGTAAATTTTTTATTCAAAGCGATATATTTTTGATAACGATATTCCACGCGATAATATTGCAAATCGCCGCCGGGCAATCCGATTTCCGTTGCCAAACGATGATAACTGCCTTTGGTTGGGAAATAAAAATGATCTTTTTGGTCTTTAGTCCAAGAAAATGTCAGCGGAATTGTCAAATTTGAGCGTCCAAAATCTTTTACATAATCTTTGTAATATTGCGGACTATTTTCAAAAGTATCAATAATTGTTTTATTCACTCCGATGCCAAAATTTATCCGTTCATATTCACTAATCGGCAAACCAAATTTGATCGCCGCTCCGGTGTCCGTAGTTTTGTAATCTGCCAGTGATGTATTTGTAGTTTTGGAAGTGTCTATGGTGCGATGATAAATATCAAAACCTTGACTGACGCCATCAACGGTGAAATACGGATTTTCATAACTAACCGAATATGTGCGGTAAGAACGCGCTGAATTGATGGTGAAAGCAAACATATTTCCGCTGCCCAAGAAATTGTCTTGCGATAAGGACGCTGACAAAATCAAGCGATCTATGTTGGAAGTTCCGATCCCAAACATAATATTTCCAGTTGGACGTTCTTTGACTTTCAAATTTATATCAACTTGATCATCAGTTCCGGCGACCGGTTTGGTTTCTATATCTGTTTCTGTGAAATACCCCAAACGCTGGATGCGTTCTTTGGAAAGCGTTATTTTTTCCGAGTTATACCAAGCCGATTCCATTTGCCGTAATTCACGCCGCACAACTTCGTCACGAGTTCTGGAATTGCCGACAACATTAACGCGATTGACATAAACGCGTTTGCCAGGATCAACAAAAATAGTATAAGAAACTTTGGCATTTTCCTCGTCAATTTGCGGAGCGGCATTGACGTTAGCAAAAGCGTAACCAGATTTTCCTAAACGATCAATAATATTTTTGGTTGAATCATTGAGTTTTTGCCGTGAAAAAACATCGCCGACTTTTAATTCCACTAATTTTTCTAATTCTTGTTTTATGTTTTCTTCGTTGGAATTATTTTGATTATTTTGATTATTTTCCACGAGATTTTCGTTATTTTTTTCAGCATTTTCAGAATTTTCGTCGTCGTCGTTATACAACGCAAGAGACGATAAATCTCCGATAATTTTGACTTCGGAAACTTGATAACGTTTGCCTTCATTGATATTTATGGTTATGAAAATATCTTCTTTGTTTGGGGAAATGGAAACCTGCGTATTTACGATCTCAAACGACAAATAACCAGCGTCCATATAAAACGAACGCACTTTTTCTAAATCGGCGGCTAATTTTTGTTTGGAATATTGATCATTTTTGGTGTACCAAGAAATCCAAGTCGGCGTTGTCAGCGTGAAAAGTTTTAGCAATTCATCTTCGGAATATTCATTATTGCCAACAAAATGAATTTGTTTGATTTTTGCAGCTTCACCTTCTTCTATACTGAAATTCAGACCAACGCGATTGCGTTCCAACGGCGTGACGGTTGTAGTGATTTTTGCTGAATATTTCCCTTTGGTTAAATATTGTTTTTTGAATTCTTGTTCGGCGCGTTCAAGTTGAGATTTATCAAAAATCTGCCCTTGAGAAATTCCTTGTGCTTTCAATGCTTTTAAGACGTCTTCGGTAGAAAATTCTTTCAATCCGACAAATTCTATACTTGCAATTGCTGGACGTTCTTGCACCGAGACTATCATTACATTATTTTGGCTTTCAATGCGGACGTCTTTGAAGAATCCGGTATCAAAAAGTGCTTTGATTGATTCGGTAGCTTTTTCGTTAGTTAAAGTTTCGCCAACGTGAACGGGCAGATAACTAAAAACGGTTCCGGCTTCGGTGCGTTGAATGCCTTCAATGCGGATATCGTGAATAACAAAAGGTTCAAAAGCGTAGGCAAAATTTGCCGACAAACTCATAGCGGCAATGCTGGAAATGGTTAAAAATTTTTTGATGCGAGAATTTTGTTTCATAAAAACAATATTTTTATTTATTTTTTTACTTTGTTGATTTTTGATAAAAAGATAAAAATTTTCCACGAGATTTTAAAAATTTTTTCTGAAATCTCGTGGAATAAATTTAAAAAATTTCATAAAAATTATTTGTTGAAATAATTATTAAAAACTTCCAAATTTGATAAATAACGATTTTCTAAATCTTTGATTTTGTTAGCATTATTTGCGTTTTCGCCATTTTTTGCGGTCATTTTATCTAATAAATATAGTCGTTTTGCTTCACTATGTTCACGTGCTGGTGGTTTCCATTGATTTATTGCGGTCAAAGAATCTGGCAAATTATTACAAATCAGCAACATATCGCAACCGGCGTTCCAAGCCAAATTCAAGCGTTTGGTGATATCTCCAAATTTTGCCGCTCCTTGCATAGACAAATCATCCGTGAAAACAAAAATATCGTTAGTTTTATCTTTATAAATTTTGTGCAAAAAATCTATCCATTTTGGCGAAAACACTGCCGTCAAATGTTTATCAAACTCCGTGAAAATAATGTGAGCCGCCATCACATTTTGCAAAATTTTCTGGGAAAATAATTTTTCATATGGTTGCAAATCGTTGTCTATGATTTTTTGCAAAATACGTTCATCAACTGGCAAATCCAAGTGAGAATCCGGAATTACAAAGCCGTGACCGGGAAAATGCTTTCCGCAATGCGACAAATCATAAACATTGAAAGCGTCAATTAAAATTTTGGCTAATTCAGCGACAATTTCTGGATTTTCGGCAAACGAGCGATCGCCGATAACGCTGGAATTTCCATAATTCAAATCCAAAACCGGTGCAAAAGTCAAATCTATATCACAACGTCGTAATTCATACGCCAAAATTTCGCCGACAATTTGGGTTAATTTTTTTGCTAAATCTGGCGACTGTTGTAAAAAAATATCGCCTAATTGTTTCATCGGCGGCAATTTAGTAAAACTTTTATCGTTTGGGAAATCTGCGGAAGGTTTAAATCTTTGAACGCGTCCGCCTTCTTGATCAACCGCAATTAACAATTTACTTTTATCGCTGCGTAAATTTTCTATTTCCCGTATGTTGCAAATTAGTTCTTGAAGTTGAGTTTTATTTTGAAAGTTTTTACCAAATAAAATCACGCCACCAACTAATGGATGTAAAAGTAAATTTTTTTCAATATTAGAAATTGTAAAACCTTGCAAATCAACCATCAACGAGCGATTTGCGTATTCATAATTATTCATAATTTATAGTTAATTTTTATAAAAATTTTTGTTTAATTTTTGTTTAATTTTTGTTTAATTTTTATTAAATTTCTACAACAACAAACGCAATAATTTGATTTGCTTCATCAGAAAAACTCAAATGAATATTTTGAATTTTTATGTTTAGTTTTTGTTGCAAATATGTATTTAATTTTTCATCTAATTTTATAATCGGTTGTCCGCTTGGCAAATGCAAAATACTAATTTGATTTAAGGTAATTGGATATTTAATTCCCAAACCGATAGCTTTACTAAATGCTTCTTTGGCGGCAAAACGTTTCGCAAAAAAATTAGCAATTTTTTGATTACTTGTTTTATTTACTGAATTATTTACTAATTTTGTTTCTAATTGCGAAATTTCCACGAGATTCAGAAATTTTTTTTTGAGAATTTGTATATCAAATTTGCTCAAAATTTTTATAAATCGCTCTTGATTTACCAAATCTACGCCGATTCCAAAAATCATAATTGCATAATTATTTATTATTTATTATTTATTATTTATTATTTATTATTTATTTGTTGTTAATTAAAGCGATCATTTCGCTAACCGCTTGACGCAATCCAACAAAAACCGACCGAGCAACAATAGAATGCCCGATATGTAATTCGTTGATATTTGGCAAATTTGCAATCGGAGCAACATTGTGATAATTCAAAGCGTGACCGGCATTAAAAAACATTCCCAAATTATTTATAAGTTTTCCGGCTTCAGAAATTTTTTTGATTTCACTTTGCACCAACGGATGAAAAACATCACGCCCATTTTCGTAAAAAAGTTTGGCGTATAAACCGGTATGAATTTCGCAAGTTTTGGCTCCGATTCTGGCAGCCGCTTGAATTTGTTCGCGTTCGGCTTCTATGAAAACGCTGGTATGAATTCCGGCGTCATTCAAATTTCCCACGAGATTTTTCAAAAAAGTTTCGTCAGCCAGAATATTCAAACCGCCTTCTGTGGTTAATTCTTGACGCCCTTCGGGAACGAGCATCGCCATTTGTGGCTGTAATTTTTGGGCGATTTTGACCATTTCCAAAGTCGGAGCCATTTCCAAATTTAATTTGATTTGACAGGCTTGTTTGATAGCAAAAACGTCGTTATCATTGATGTGACGGCGATCTTCCCGCAAATGCATAGTAATTCCGTCGGCTCCGGCGATTTGTGCTTCTACGGCAGCCCAAAGCGGATTTGGTTCATAAGTCAAACGTGCTTGACGTAGCGTGGCAACGTGGTCAATATTTACACCTAAATGGACTTTGTTGGGGTGATTTTGTTGATTTTTTGCAATCATAATTGAGTAAAAAAAGTAATAAAAAAATAAAAAAAATAACAAAATAATAAAAAATGAAGAATTTCCACGAGATTTTAAAAATATTTTTTCAGAGTATTTTTTAAAAATGTTCTTTAAAATTCTTTAAAAATATTTATAAAATATTTGCCAAATTAAAAACCAAGATTTTCAAAATTCAAAATTCAAAATTCAAAATTCAAAATTCAAAAAACTTTTCCTCTAAATAATTAAAAAATAACAAATATAAAAATTATGAACATTTCTTCCTTATACAAAAAACAAATCCCAGACCACTTGAATACTGAAAATATCTTGATCAGTTTGAGCGATTCCGTCACCAAAGTTCTCAACAAAGCAACTAACGGCAGCGTCCATTATTCCGGAATGGTGCAAAAAATCCAAAAAACTTGCTTAAAACCTGATATCGGTTGTTTTGTGCTATTTGATGGCGGTTTTTCCGGTTTAGTCGTTTTGAATTTCACTGCAGAAGCCGCTATGGAAATTTATTCGGCATATTTGTTAAATATGGGAATGTCTCAAAGCGATTTGGCAACCGTGCATACAGCCGACGAAGTCAGCAATGTTATGGGCGAATTGATGAACCAAATCGTCGGAGATTTCACCGGACGCGTGCAACGTGCTCTGCAAATCAGCATTACGCAAAGTCAGCCAAAAATGTTGGTTTTGAATAAACAAGTCATTTTGAGCGTTGATACAAATTTGGATGAACCTGAAATTCGCCGCGTTTCGTTTTATACCAGCAATAACAAAGCGTTTTATTTGGAACTTTCTATGGATAAAACAGAATTTATTCGCGTGAAAGATTTTGAAGCCGAAGACGTCGTTGATGCTGATGAATTGTTGGATCAAACCAAAGCAAATCTTAATAATGCAAGTCCTGCAAAGGCTCCGGCAGCCACATATGAAAACGATGCAGAAATAGATAAATTGTTTGATTAAAACAAAAACATAAACAAAAACATAAACAACAAACAATTTTCCACGAGATTTCCCAAAAATTTTTTGAGATTTCTCGTGGAAAATTTTTAAAATTTTTAAAATTTTTAAAATACAAAAAATATAAAAAAATACAAAAAAATTTGAACTTTTATGGAAAATCTATCTAATTATGTCTAACCAACCAACCAACCAGCCATTAGTTAGTATTTGTATTCCTTCTTACAATCACCAAAATTATATTTCCAAAACCATTGAAAGCATTATTTCGCAAGATTATCAAAATATAGAACTAATTATTATTGATGATAATTCTGCTGACAATTCTGATGCAGTTATAAATAGTTTTGTTGAGCAATGTAAAGCACGTTTTGTCCGCTTTGAATACATCAAAAATATCAAAAATAAAGGTATTAGTTATAACTTAAATCAAGCCATAAAATGGGCACAAGGAAAATATTTTTATGCGATTGCAAGTGATGATATTTTAATGCCTTTCAAAACTTCTTTGTTAGTATTAGAAATTGAAAAATTAGACGATACTTATGCGGCAATTTTTGGTGATGCTTTGTTTATAAATGATAATGGAGAACAAATTTGCACTTTATCAAATGGCTTGATAATTCTCGCTGATAGCCAACAAGCCAAAGAAAATAATGACATTAACATAACATTTTTAGATGTAAATACCAAAGAATTTAATTTTGATTATAAAAGCCCAGATTTTGAAATTACTTACGCACAAATTTTGCAAGGAAATTACTTACCGGCGATGAGTTGTTTAATCAAAATTCAATGTATTAAAAATGTCAAAAATTATACTAACGGAAACGCCGTAGAAGATTTGGAAATGTGGTTAAAATTATTGCAAAAATATAAGTTTGCTTTTATAAATAAACCGGTTGCTTATTATCGTTGGCATAGTAATAATTCAATGAAAATTCAAACAGAAAAAATCTTTAAAGCTCAATTAGAAATAGTAAATAATCAAAGAAATTTTGCCATCAAAAATGGTTATGAAAATATATTTATAAATCGCTTAAAACATTTGATTTCTGTCGTTAGTCAATATGATAAAAAATGTGCAGATTTTTATTTAAACCTTAATAAATTAAAGTAGAAAAATAAAACAACCAAAAAAATAATTTCCACGAGATTTCCCAAAAAGTTTTTGAGATTTCTCGTGGAAAATTTTTTATGTTTTTTTTACGCTTTTACGCAGCGAAATTTTTCTCGGCAAATTCCCAATTTACCAAATTATTCAAAAATGCTTCTATGAATTTTGGACGAGCATTGCGATAATCCACATAATAAGCGTGTTCCCAAACATCTATGCACAAAATCGGCGTTTTAGCGTTTTCCGTGAGCGGATTTCCAGCGGCTCCCATATTCAAAATTTCCAAATCGCCGTTAGCAGTTTTGACTAACCAAGTCCAGCCGGAACCAAAATTAGCAGCCGCAGACGCAGAAAATTCGGCTTTAAATTTATCAAAATCGCCCCATTTTTTATTGATTGCATCTGCCAACGCTCCGCTTGGAGTTCCGCCGCCTTGCGGTTTCAAGCAATTCCAAAAAAACGTATGGTTATAAGTTTGAGCGGCATTGTTATACAAACCGCCTTGTGCTTGTTTGATAATTTCCTCCAAAGATTTGCCGTTGAGCGGAGAATCTTTGAGCAAATTATTCAAATTATTCACATAAGTTTGATGATGTTTGTCGTGATGAAATTCCAGCGTTTCGGCAGACATAAACGGAGCCAAAGCGTCTTTTGCGTATGGCAATTCTGGCAAAGTGAAAGTTGTCATATTAAAAAAATCCTTTCTTTATTTAAAAATTTTTGAGTTTATGATATTTTGATATTTTGATGTTTTTGCATTATAAAAAATTTACGCAAAATTTTTGCCAATAACTTTGACTAATAAATTATGTTGATTTTTGAAATGCAACAATAATTCGGCGTTTTGCTTTATTTTTTGAGCATCGTTAAAAATATATTGATTTTCATTATCGCTCACATAAACATAGCCACGTTGCAGAACATTTTCCGGATTTAACAGCGTTAATTTTTGTTGCAGAATTTGTAAATTTTGAGATTTTTTAAACAAATTTTCTTTGATTTTATAAGCCAAATTTTTTTGTAAAACCTGCAATTTTTCCTGATAATTTTTGATCAAATTATTTGGCGAATTCATTGAAGTTTTATTGAAAATTCTGCGTTGCAACAAATCTAAATTTTGCTGCTTTGTTTGCAGATTTTCCACGAGATTTTTGTTTAATTTTTTGGCAAGATATTGCAAATTTTGGAGCAAATCATCTTTGCTGAATTTGCTGACTTCTTGAGCGGCAGCCGTCGGAGTTGCTGCCCGAATATCAGCGACGTCATCCGCCAAAGTGGTATCAATTTCGTGACCGATTCCGCTGATTATCGGCGTGTTGGCGGCAAAAATCGCCCGAGCCAAAATTTCCTCGTTGAACGCCCATAAATCTTCAACGCTGCCGCCACCACGACAAATCAAAATTGCGTCAAATTTGCCGAATTTCCCGGAATCGGCGGCTTGTAAAGCGGCTACGATTTTTTGAGCCGTTTCCAGCGTATCGCTGCCCTGAACCGGCGTTTCAAAAATAGAAATTTTCATAAACGGCGTGCGATTTTGCAAAGTCCGCAAGATATCTTGCAAAGCGGCGGTTTGACTGCTGGTGACAATAGCAATGTTTTCCACGAGATTTGGCAAATTTTTTTTATGTTTTATATCAAACAAACCTTCGGAGAATAATTGTTGGCGTAAATTTTGTAATTTTAAAAATAATTCGCCGTGCTTTTGTTGAGTTTGATTTTCTGGCTCAAAAATATCTTCAATATTTAACTGGATTTCGCCTTTTACTTCGTAAAAATTCACTTTGGCGAGAACGTTAATTTGTTTGCCGTTTTTCAAAGTGGCGACCATTTTTTTGAGATTACTATTTCTCCAAATAGTAAATTTCCAAATAGTGCAGCGAATTTGAGAGTTTTTATCTTTCAAAGAAAAGTAGCAATGACCGGAACTTTGTTGATAAATAAAATTACTAATTTCTCCGTGAATTTTCAGCGGAGTAAAAATTTCAGAGATACTATTTTTTAACAAAAAATTCAATTCAGTAATGCTCAAAAAATTATCATTTTCCATAATAAAAAACTTGCGGAAGTAAGTAAAAAAATCAGCAACAAAATCAGCAACAAAATAAGCAAAAAAATAAACAAATTTCCACGAGAAATCCAAAAAAAATTATGGAAATCTCGTGGAAAATTTTATTTATTTTTTAATCTGCTTTATTTTTTTAGATAATTTTTTTAGATAATTTTTTTAGATAATTTTTTTGATTTCTGTTTCTAAATTTCTACGGTAATATTTATGGAAATGTTCCATTCCATCTTCCATCGGCGATTGATACGGTCCGACTTCATTTTGACCTTGTTGATATAACGCCCAACGTCCAAAATCCATTCTTTCGCCGATTTCATCGTCTTCTATCGCCGTTTCCATATAAGCAGCTTGTTCGGCTTCTATGAATTCGCGGTCAAAATCTACGATGTCTTTTGGATAATAAAACTCAACCACGTTCATACAAGTTTTCAGATCAATCGGAACAACAAAGGAAATCACCAACACGTGCGGATACCATTCTAACATTAAATTTGGATAATACGTCATCCAAACGGCACCATTTGGCGGTTCGTCGCCGTTATTTTTGTCTTGATAATATTCGCGAACAACTTTATGCCATTTTTCGTAAATTTTGCTACCCGGATTCAATAAAGATTGTATGCCAACGCGTTGAATTGAATAATTTTCTTCAAATTGCCAAGTTAAATCATCGCAAGTTACAAAATTGCCTAAACCCGGATGAAATGGAGCAACGTGATAATCTTCCAAATAAATTTCTATGAAAGTTTTCCAACTGTAATTGCAATGATGCAATTCAGTGCGATCTAATTTGAAGTCATCAAAATTGAAGTGCTTTGCGTATTCCGGTTTGAGATTTTGTAAATCTGTGGCTATATCTTTTTTTGCATTGAATAATAAACCGTTCCAATTTTGTAATTTGCTTTTGTTTAAATTCAAACACGGATTTTGCGGAAAATGTGGAGCGGCAACCAAATCGCCATTTAAGCCGTTATAAGTCCAGCGATGAATCGGACAAACTAATGCTTCATTATTTTTATTTTTATCAAATTTTCCATCGCCTTTTAACATAATTGCTTGGCGATGACGGCAAACATTGCTCATCAAATAGAAATCGTTATTTCCGGCATTTACTAATAATTTTGAATGATTGTCAAACCATTCCAAGCTGTGATAATTTCCTGCATTTGGAACCATTATTTGATGTCCAACATAGCCTGGACCATTATCAAAAAGCAAAGATTTTTCAAGTTGGAAAATTTTTTCGTTGAAATACCAGTCAATAGGCAGTTGGGTCATAAAATTTTGTGACATCATTAAAACCTTTCGTAATAAAAATTTTAACTAAAATATTTGACAATTTGAAAAATTTGAAACATTTGAAACATTTGAAACATTTGAAAAATTTGAATTTTGCATTTTATAAAAAATAAATAAGTATGGAAAAAAATACAAAAAATATTAAAGATATTGAAAATATGAGTTTTGAAACCGCTTATGAAAATTTGATTTCGTTGGTAGAAGAAATTGAAAATTCACATTTAGATTTGAATTCAGTTATTGCAAATTATCGTCAAGCCACAGAATTGCTCAAATATTGCCAAAATTTGTTAGATAAAGCCCAGTTAGAAATCAGCAAAATTAGTCCAACAGAATTTGCAGAAAATTAGCAAGTTAGCAAAATAACAAAATAACAAAATAACAATTTTCCACGAGAAATCTCAAAAAATTTTTGGGAAATCTCGTGGAAAAAAAATAAAACCATAAACATAATCAAAACTTCAAAAAATAACTATGCTTAATTATTTACTTTCTATCGCTGCTCCGGTTATCGTTGCATTATTATCGCTAATCAGTTTAAGTTTTTTATTCCGCTTTATTTTACCTGCTATTTTTATCATTATTCGGCTGCATAAAGTTAATAAAGAAATCAAATTATTTCCGGTTAATAACCTTAATGATTTATATGATAATAGTAGCGACAATGGCAATAGTAATGGCAATAATGATGACAAGAACGACGAAAATAATAACGCTGAAATCCAATATTTGCCACCCGATAACTTAACGCCGATTATGCAAAAAAATAAAATCCTTAATCGGCTTTGGCGTGATTATCGTCAAACTTTACATCCAATTAGCAATCGCGGCGGCGAAAGCAATATTCAATGGCGTTCTACCACAAATTCCAGTCAGTTTTTTAATGAAGCCGCTATCGTTGATTTCCCACTCCGCACCGAATTTTATAAGCATTTACCCGGAATTTTAACCGGCATCGGAATTATCGGAACTTTTGCCGGTTTGATTTTGGGTTTGACTCAATTTGACGTCAGTGCCGACCCGATTTTGGTTCGCGAAAGTTTAAAAAACTTAATTCGCAGCGTCGGACACGCTTTTCAGGTTTCGGCTTCGGCGATTTTTTTGGCGATGCTTTTCACATGGATTGAAAAATCGCTAATCACGCAATGTTATAAGCAAGTCAATGAATTAGTGACCAATTTAGATACTCATTTTGCCGGCGGTTTGGAAAATGATTATTTGGCTCGTTTGGTGCGATCCAACGAAATGTCCGCCCAACAAATCGCTCAATTACGCCAACAAATGCTGCTAATGAATTCCAACGAGGAGCAAAAAGGCGATAAATTAGATAACGCAAAACTCGCCGAAATCATAGGAAAATCAGTGGCTCGTGGCGTGGCGTTGGCGGTTGAACGCACTTTGACTACGCCACTTTTACAAGTTTCTGAAACCTTAGAAAATTTCGCCAACAATACAAATCCAGCGAATTCGCTCAAACCGACTTTGGAACGATTTTTGGCAAAAATTGAAACGCTCACCAACAGCATCAATTCAAGCAATCCAAATTCCGCCGATGGCGAACAAGGCAAATTCTTGGCGGCTCTGAGCAAAAGCACTTCGCAATTAGAAAAATCTATCGCCGACATCGCCAAATTAGGCAACAAATTAGAAGCGACAAATAATCAAAGTGTGCAAACCGCCGCCACACAATTACAATCTGCCGGAAAAGGCGTGGGAATTGCCGCTCAGAATTTTTCCTCCGCAAGTGATCAAATGATCGCCGCTGCCGGATCGCTCACTGCCGCAACTTTGGAAGCGTCCAGCATAATGAATCAGCAAAAAGAAATCCGCGATTCCTTGGCGTTGTTGGTCGCCGAAGTAAAAAATATGCTGAACGACAACAAACGCGAATTGAGCATCAATCAAAATATGGTGAATCGCTTGGCACAAGCGGCTGCGACTTTGGGACAATCGGAGCGATTATCAAAGGAATATTTAGATTCCATCAATGAAATTTTGACAGCGGCACATCAAAGTTTTGCCGACAATATAGAAAATACTTTGAAAACCGCAAATACGCAATTCCAGCAAGAATTAGCAATGGCAACAGATTATTTGCGTGGAGCCATTGAAGATTTGGGAGATACTTTGAGCGAATTACGCGTGAAAGTATAAATTCATAATTTAAAAAGTATAAAAAAACAAATTTTCCACGAGAATTCTAAAAAAAATTATAGAAATCTCGTGGAAAAATTTTTATTTACTAATTTGCTTACTAATTTGCTTACTAATTTTTTTACTATATTTTATTTGTTTTCGTCTTTTTTCTTTTTCTTTGTATATTTTTTGCGTTCTTTTACTTTCTTTACTTCACCATTTACTGCGGCACGTAATCTTGCGATTGCTTGACTATGAATTTGACAAACTCTGGACTCTGTTAAATCTAAAACTGCTCCGATTTCTTTGAGGTTTAAATCTTGTTCATAATATAAAGACATCAATAATTTTTCGCGTTCTGGCAAATTATCTAACGCTGCAACTAAACTGCTTTTTAAATCTTTGTCATACAATATTTGAGCCGGATCAAAACGCGTATCTAACAAACTTTGACTGACATCATTTTCTACATTTATAATGTTTAAATTACTTGCACTATCATTGTTATTACTATTAACTGCTTTGCTATTATGATGTTCCAAATAATCATCGTCATCATCATAAGCCAAATCTTCCAAATATATTAACTGCTGACCTTTTGCTTCTAATAATAAATGTTGATATTCATTTAATGATAAACCCAAATCTTTGGCGATTTCTTTTTCGGTTGGCGCTCTATTTAATTGTTGTTCTAATTTTGCGATACTATGTTCTATTTTGCGTGCTTCTCGGCGTAATTGTCGTGGCATCCAATCGTCGCTACGCAAACCATCTAACATTGCTCCGTGAATTCTTCTGGTTGCATAAGTTTCAAATTGTGCTCCCATTTCTTGATAGCGAGATAATGCGTCTAATAAACCTAACATTCCATTTTGTATTAAGTCATCAACTAATACATTTGCGGGTAATTTTGCGATTAAACGATAGGCAATTTTTTTTACTAATGGAGCATATTTTTCAACTTGCTGACCAATATTATTTGAATCATCAGGTTTGCCCTCAGAAGTATAAGTAAGCATAATTTTTTTGTTTTATTTATTTATTTATTTTTATATTTATATTTATACTTTGCAAATATTTAAAAAAATCTACAATATTTGCGAAATACTTATTATCATCTTTGTTTATATTTTTATCATTTGTTTTATTATTACTAATATTATTACTAATATTATTACTAATAATATTTAAGTTATTATTTTCTTGTTGATGTTGCCACGCTTGCAAAGTATTTGCTAAATGATTTATTGATTGTGAAAACAAGGAATTCGGAAATTGAATAATATAAGGTTCATCTAATTTTGCACTATATTTTATGCCATCATCAAACGGCAAATAACCCAAATATTGCAGCGTTGCGATATTTCTGCTTTGAATTACTTGTGCTAATTTATCAAAAATAAAATGTGCTTCATTTGGTGATTTTATTTGATTAACTAATAAATGAAAACATAAATTTTTGCTTTGATTAACTTGACTTACTTGTTTTGCTAAATGATAAATTTTACTCACCGAATCGGCAGTTGTTGATACTAATAAAATGGTTTCTTGTGATGCTAATATAAACGGCAAAAAATTTGTATTTTGAATATAACCATCAATCAAAATTGTGTCTATACTTGGATTAAAATTATTTAATGATTCAATAAATTTATTGTATTTACTAACATCATAATTAAACAAATTATTTAACTTATTTGCCGATAAAATATAAACATTAGTTGCTGCTGGAATAATGATATTTTCAGAAGTTTTATCTTTATTTTCCACGAGATTTGCTAAATTATTTTTGGTAATAATATTATTGTTTTTATTATTATGTCCAAAATAATTCAATAATTCGTCGTTATTGTTGTTATTGTTGTTATTGTTGTTATTGTTGTTGTCATTATTATTAGTATTTATAATTAAAACATTTCTTCCTAACCTTGACAAACGAACCGCAAAATTTGCCAACAATGTAGAGCGACCGATGCCACGACAACCGGCAGCCAAAGTAATTACTTGCACTGAATTATTACCCATTAAACGACGTAATCCAGCCGCTTGGTCTGTGTAAAAATTTGCCACAATTATTTACCTTTATTATTATTCTTTTTATTATTTAAAACAATATTTATTTAGTTCTTACTTCTGATTACTTTTTACTTATTTTTTACTTTTACTTCTTAACTTTTTTTCCATTACTTTCAAAAGTATCAAAATCTTCCAAACTATCTAAATAGTCCAAATTAAAATCATCATCATCATTATTACTATTACTATCGGTCAAAAAATCACCATATAAATCATCATCTTCATCACGCCGAGAACGCATAGCAACTTTTTTTGTTGCAGTATTAAAACTTGGTTCTTTTTTTCTGACACTTCCATCATTTGCTGCTGCTTTTTTTTGTTGCATCAAACGCCGTTGTTGTTGTAATAATTGCTGTTTTTGTTGAGCCAAAAGTGTATTTTTTCTTACTTCTGCGGACTGTGAATCCGATTTTGATTTTGACTTACTACTTACAAAATCATCGTCGTCGTCATCATATTCATCAAAATTATCAATAGCATTCAAATTATCATTTTCTTCATTGAAATCATTATAAATATCATCATCATTTAACTCATCTGTGAATTCTTTATAACTACTTTTTTTGACTGGCGGCCGCTGTTGTTGTTGCTGTTGTTGTGATTTATTTTGCGGAGCCGCTTTTTGAACACTTTTCCGCGAGATTTCTGATTTTTTTTCTGGATTTTTTTCTGGATTTTCTTTGGTCGCAGATTTTGGTTTATTTGCCAAATTTTTTTTGATATTTGCCAAAAAACTTTCGCCATTTTTTTCTGATGAAATCGGCAACGGCGTAGAAGCAACCATCAAAGCCGGTTCAATGCCTTCAAAATGATGCGGCGATTGATCCGAGCGTTCGCGGAATGCACGATGCAATAAATAACTACGATTTGGCAAATGCAAATCTTCCGGAACGCGTTGCCCGTTAGAAACATAATACAATTTCAAACGATTTCTAATCACCACATCCAACGCCGACGCCAAACTTGCTGCCTCATCAATTTTGGTCATTATGCAACCAGCCAAACCGCCGCCTTGATATGCTCTGACAACATCGTCCAACGTATCGCCGCGAGAAGTTGAATTCAATAACAAAATTCTTTTTACGTGGCAATTTGTCAGCATTTTGGTTAATTCCGGCACCAATTTATCTTTTTGTGACATTCCCATCGTATCAATCAAAACCATATGTTTATTTTGCAATTCGTTGAGAATTTCTTGTAATTCTTGACTATCTTTTGCCAAATTCACGCTGACGCCCAAAATTCTGCCGTAAATGCGTAATTGTTCGTGAGCACCGATTCTATAACTATCGGTGGTAATCAATGAAATTTTGCTCGGGCCGTGACGTAAAACGCAACGTGCCGCTAATTTTGCTGTCGTCGTAGTTTTGCCAACGCCGGTTGGGCCAACCAACGCATAAACGCCACCTTTATCAACAATATCATCGCTGGGAGTAGAAGTGTTTAAACAGCGATCCGTTGCACCTTTGACCCACATTGCGGCTTTTTCTTTTTCTACGATTTCACTTGGCAAATCAGCCAAAATTTCTCTGGCAAATTGCGGAGAAAATCCGGCATCTAACATCAAACGCATCATCTCATTTTTCATCGGTTCGCGTTTAGCGTCTTCGCCCCAAGCGAATCCGACCAAATGTTGTTCTACGATTTGTCGTAATTCTTTGATTTCTTCAATAACTTCGTCCGGAATTAAAGCGTTATTTATATTGTCATTTGCATATTTTCCACGAGAATTTGCAGAATTATTTTGGCTATTTTGATTTTGATTATTGCGTAAATTTTGATTGCCATTTTGAATTAACGCCGACAAATTTTTAGTTGCCGAAGCCGTTGCCAATAACGAATGTTTCCGCGTATTTCCGCCAAAACCGCCGTTTTTGGGAATTCCGGCATTAACGGTCACGCCTGGTTGCAAAATCGGATCGTCTTCGTCTTTATTTGGGAAAACCACCGGACGAGCCATTGCGTTAATTTTGGCTTGACGAGCCGCCGTATTTGCGTCCATTCGCAAAGCAGAAGGCGGAATCAAAGTTGGATTATTCGGCGGAATGCTGAATTTATCTAAGCCGTTATTTGGTGCGTAATTTTGCGTATTTTGTGCCGCTTGATTTTGATTTTGATTTTGATTTTGATTTAATCCTTGCGTGATTTGATTTAACTGGCTTTGCGTTAAATTTTTGATAATTCCGCCTTGCTGAAATCCACCAGCGTTAGCATTTCCGGCTAAACGCGAGGCAGTATTTTTCAAAATCTGAGCAACAGATTGCGGCATTGCTTGACCGATAGTTTGACCGCTTGGATTACCGCCGATTTTTGGCGTATTTTGATTTTGATTTTGGGCTTGATTTGGTGCGGTTTTTTGTTGATGAATTCGCGAACGGGCGGTGTTAATCAAATCCGTATAATCGCTGGTTGG
>SFHR01000022.1 GCA_004555545.1 Dechloromonas aromatica (nom. nud.) | reverse complement strand
GAACTCAAAAACGGACTCGCCGAAAAAGCTCGGAAATCGCCGCTTTGTGACGCCGAATTGTTCGCTAAAAATTTTGAAATAAAAATGTGGGAAGTTTGGCAGAAATTTTTAGAAGAATAAATTTTTCCACGAGATTTCCAAAAAATTTTTTAGAATTCTCGTGGAAATGTTTTACTTGCTTTAAAAATAAACCGCAAAAGGAAATATTATGGGAATTGCTATAAACTTTGATACGCTGAAAATTTCCAAATAATTAGAAAAAGTTGGATTTTCTCCGCACAAGCCGAAAACTATCACCAAACACGACATCGCAAAATTATGGTCGGCGTGAATATCGCCATTTTGATTGCTTTGGCTATGAAATTTATTTTTAATTGAAAATTTATGAAATTATGAAATTATGAAAACCAAATTTT
The DNA here is from genome assembly GCA_004555545.1 of Dechloromonas aromatica (nom. nud.). Lineage (GTDB taxonomy): Bacteria > Pseudomonadota > Gammaproteobacteria > Burkholderiales > Rhodocyclaceae > SFHR01. Next base: position 22,121 of record SFHR01000022.1, on the reverse strand, counting down.
TAACTTCTGCTTTATGTTTTCTGTTATTGTTGAATTCGCCAAATTTGACAACGGCTCAAGGTTATATTCCGATTGAACATCATCATCACCATCACCGCGACTGGGGCGGACGAGCAGCGGCTTTTGTTGCCGGAGAAGTTGTCGGAGCTGCCATTGCGAACGCTCAACGTCCGCAATATATCGTGCAACCGCAACCGCAATATATTGTTGTCACGCCACAGCAAATTACGCCGCAACAATTTTCGCCGAACACTTATCCAAATCCATATCAACCGGTGACGCCGGTTCCGCCACCAGTAGTTTATCAGTCGCCACCGCCAGATAACGGCTATTGGCATTATTGTCAGTCGGCGGCACGTTATTATCCGTATGTGAAAAATTGCTACGAAGGTTGGGTAGAAGTGGTGCCGCGTTGATTTTTGCCGTTATTTTTGTCGCTATTTATCGCTATTTATCGCTATTTTTGTTTAGCAATTTATGCAAAGTTTGATGTAATTTGCGTTTGAAGCACGGCTTTTGACAACCGGCGGCACAATCTAAATGCAAATCTTCGGCAGCCGCGTGACAACCGCTACGAATCGGACGGCGACCGAAAAATACGCCGATTGCCATTAACGCAAAAATTACTACAAAAACTAAAACGGTTATGAGAATTGTTTTTAACATAATGCAGAAAAATAAAAAATGATTAAAAAATAATTTTTCCACGAGATTTTAAAAATTATTTCTAAAAAATTTTTGAGATTTCTCGTGGAAAATATTTTTAAATATTTTTAAAATACTTTTAAAATACTCGCTTTTTTTAATTTTAATAATTCAAATAATTCAACAAAAACAAGATTCAAAAAATAAGAAAGGATTTTTTAATTATGTCTTTAAACGCAGTTCCAGCCGGAAAAGATTTGCCTAATGATTTCAATGTGATCATAGAAATTTCTGCCAACGGAAAACCTATCAAATATGAAGTTGATAAAGATTCCGGCGAAATCTTTGTGGATCGCTTTATGGGAACTTCTATGGTTTATCCGTGCAATTATGGTTATATCAATCAAACCATCGCCGGAGACGGCGATCCGGTTGATGTTTTGGTGATTTCGCCGTTTGATTTGCCGTCGGGCGTAGTGATTCGTTGCCGTGCTTTGGGAATGTTAGAAATGGAAGACGACGGCGGTCAAGATTCCAAAATTTTAGCGGTTCCGGTGAGCAAACTCACGCCGATGTATGATTCTTATAAAACTTACGAAGACGTGCCGGAAATTTTACGCCAACGCATAGCTCACTTTTTTGAGCATTATAAAGATTTGGAACCTGGAAAATGGGTAAAAATCAAAGGTTGGAAAGGTTTAGACGCCGCTCAAAAAGAAATCTTGGATGGCGAAAAAAATTATAAAAATCAAAAATAAGCAAAATAAAAAACAAGTTCTCCAAGTTCTCCAAGTTTTCCACGAGAAATCTAAAAAATTTTTTAGATTTCTCGTGGAAATTTTTATTTACTAATTTTTTTACTACATCAATTTTTGAATAATTTTAAAGTTATCACGCTTTTATTTTCTGTATGCAGAATTTCTATTTTGGTGCCGCATAAAACTAAACATAATTCGCCTTCGGGGATTTCTTCTAAATATGATGTTATTAAACCGTTTATTGTTTTATAATTTTCGGTTGGAAAGTTTAATCCCAAATGTCTATTTAATTCTCGCAAAGATGTATTTCCTTCTATCACTACTTCGCCATTTGCTGACCATTTTAGTTGATTAGGAAGTCCAGGAAATTGGAATACAAAATCGCCAACTAATTCTTCTACTATGTCTGTCAAACTTACTAAACCGATTATTTCGCCATATTCATCAACAATTACGCCGGTTCTACGATGATTTTCGCGGAAAAAAGATAGTTGAGAAAATATCGGAGTTCCCAACGGAATATAATATGGCGTGTGCATTATTTTTAACAAATTTTCTTTGGTTAGTTCTGCCGTGTTGATAATGTTTAATACTTTGCGTATAGGCAAAATTCCTAACAGTTTATCTAATGAATTTTGGCAAATTGGTAAGCGACTAAACGGGCAATTTATGATTTGCTTTTTTATATCATCAATACTATCAGCAATGTCTATGTATTCAATATATTTGCGTTGTCGCATAATATCTTCAACGCGAATTTGATTAAGGTCAAATAATGAATTCAAAATAGTTTTATGTTGATTTGGCATTTGGTGAGCCGCTTCTAAAACTAATGATTTTATTTCTTCCGGAGTTAGTTTAGTAGCGTCATCAGTTTTATTATTATTTTTGTTACCATTTTTATATTTGCTAATTAAGTTTGGAATGAAAAAAATACATTTTAATAAACCGGTTGCAAATAAATTTATAAACCAAACTATTGGATAAACTAATTTTAATAAAGGCGTTAATAAGTAAGCAAAAATAACTGCTAAATTATCAGCATATTTTGCACCGATTATTTTTGGAGTTATCTCTGAACAAACCAAGATAATAAATGTTATCAATAATGTTCCGATTGCCAAAGCAAATTCATTTGCTCCAAATAATTCTACGGCAATTAAACTTACTAAAGTGGCGGCTGCAGTATTAACTAAATTGTTGCCTAACAAAATAACTCCGAGCAGTTTATCAGTTTGATTTAATAAATTTATTGCTAATTTTGCACCTTTGTTATTTTCGTTTTTGGCTTTATGATTTAAACGGAATTTATTTGCAGCCATCATAGCCGTTTCACACATAGAAAAAAATGCAGAAATTAGTAATAAAACAATTAAAATGATAAACTGACTATATAAAGAAATATCTAACATAAATTAAATTATAACAAAAATAAACAAACAAAATTATGAAGAATAAACAACATTATTATAAATACCATATTTTTTGCAAAGTGATAGATAATTATGGAGATTTTGGCGTATGTTTTCGTTTAGCAAAACAGTTAGTTAGTGAATTCAATAAACAAGTAATTTTATGGGTTGATAATGAAAATATTTTGCAAAAATTTTTGTTAGTAAATAATAAAGAAATCCAACAAATAAATGCAGAACATAATCAAAATTTGATATTTAAAATTTGGACAAAATTTAATGTAATAAATTCATTAAATAATAATGATTTTTTAAATAATTCTATTATTATTGAAGCGTTTTGTTGTGATTTAGATTGCGAATTATTAGATTATATCAATAATGAAAATAATAAAACAATTCTTATTAGTTTAGATTATTTGGGTTTAGAAAAATGGATTTTAGATTGCCATTTATTGCCATCATTTTTGAATTATTATAAACATATAAAAAAATATTTTTTCTTTCCGAGTTATTTACCAAATTCTGGCGGTTTAATTCGCGAAAAATGTATAAAAAAATATATCAAAAAAAATATTCAAAATCTCGTGGAAAATATTCAAACTTTTAAAATTAGTTTGTTTTTTTATCAACAACCTCAATTATTATTAACTTTTATTAACGCCATAAATTATATAGCAAAAAAACATAAAATAAATATAGAAATCAATTTTTGTGATTTATCAAAAGATAATTTAAACACAGTCCAAAATTATAATTTTGATAGTTTAGTAAAATGCAATTTTATCCATTTTTTATCGCAAAATGATTATGATAATTTGCTCCAAAATTGTCATCTAAATTTCGTTCGCGGAGAAGATTCTTTAATCCGTGCTTTTTGGAGTAATAACTTATTTATTTGGCAAATTTATCAACAACAAAATGACATACATTTACAAAAATTAAATGATTTTTTAAACTATTATTTTTCAATTACTAATTTTGATACTAATTTACAAACTAACTTACAAAACCTATTTTTATTTTGGAATAAAAATAATTACAATAACTATCAAAATTCCGAAAATAATACTATATTTTTTGCCGATTTATTGTTAAATATAATAAAAAATTATGCTAATATTTTTGCTAAAAATCAATCTTGGTTAAATTTTCTAAACAACCAAAATTCATTATGTTATAACTTAACAAATTTTGTAGATAATTTATAAAAAAATAAAAATATGAAAAAAAACAAAATCTCCAAAGCCGTTTTTCCCGTCGCCGGTTTAGGAACTCGCTTTTTACCAGCCACCAAAGCATCGCCCAAAGAAATGTTGCCAATCGTTGATAAACCGCTGATTCAATACGCCGTGGAAGAAGCCATAGACGCCGGAATTACGGAAATGATTTTCATCACCGGTCGCTCCAAACGTGCCATTGAAGACCATTTTGATAAAGCTTATGAATTAGAAAATGAGTTGGCTTTGAAGCATAAAACCGAAATTTTACAAACCGTGCAGCAAATCTTGCCGCCGAACGTGCATTGCATCTACATCCGCCAACAAGAAACGTTAGGCTTGGGTCACGCCGTTTTATGTGCCAAATCGGTAATCGGCGACGACGATTTCGCCGTGCTGTTAGCCGATGATTTGTTAGACAATCAGCAATCCGACAAAAAGCCCGTGATGACGCAAATGTGCGATGTTTATGAAAAATTTAACTGTTCGGTTTTGGGAGTCCAAAATGTGCCGTTAGCTCAAACGTCAAGTTATGGAATCGCCGCAACCGCCGGACTTTTCAAAGATTTAGAAAGCTCCGAACGCATAGAAAAAATCACCGCCTTGATTGAAAAACCAAAACCCGCCAACGCCCCATCAACTTTGGCGGTGGTTGGGCGTTATGTGTTGAGCAACACAATTTTTGAACATTTAGAAAAAATTAAACCCGGCTCCGGCGGAGAAATTCAACTGACCGACGCAATCGCATCATTGCTAAACGAGGAAAATGTTTTAGCATATCGCTACGAAGGCACACGCTACGACTGCGGATCAAAATTAGGATATTTACAAGCATCAGTTATTTTCGGGCAACGCCATCCAGAAGTTGGGGAACAGTTCAGAAAATGGATCGGCGAGTTAAATAAATAAAAACAACAATTTTCCACGAGATTTTTATAAAAATTTTCAAAAATTTTTTGAGAATTCTCGTGGAAATTTGTTTTTTGTTTTTTATTTTTTATTTTTTATTGCTTTTTAAACTTCTAACAACTCCGCAAGTCCGGGATAAGTTTGATACTTTTCCAAGTAATCTAAAAACGGCAATAAATTTGCACGAAAATTTTTGTGTATAGTATAAATTTCGCTTTCGGAAATACCTTTATTTTTTAATTGCTGCTGCAAATTTATTTCATAATCAAATAAGTAATTTTCGTTTTTACTTAATTCATTTTTTAAGTATTTTATTTCACTTTTAATAAAATCACTATCAGCTTTTTGATAGTTATATTTTACCGAAAGCGGATAACTAAGAATATTCAAAATTCTATAATCACGTTCTGATAAATTTTGATGTTTATCAATATATAAACTGCCGATTTTTCTATCAATATTTTCAGTATTAAAACCTTTGATATTTTGTTGAGAAGCTGCGTTAAATTTATTATTCCCAAAAGTTTCTTCTTTCAAAGTTTCACTATAATTAACTCCAAACCATTCGCATAATTTATGCAAAGTATTATCAGTATTTTTTTTGATATCTTCCAAACGAATTACTTTGCTGGGAATTACTTTATTGAAGTGCGAAAAACTACCAAATAACGATTGAATAATGCAAAAAATAGACCCAGTATAATTCAATTTTGCATTATTTGTATAATCATATTTCCAAGAAGTATAACATTTTATAAACGATTCTATACTTTGCATTGGATTTCTAATAATAGTTAGTAAACGAATATTTTTATAAGAATAAACACAATTTGCAATGGTTTGTGAATTTGCCAAATGTATATGATAAAAATCTAATTTTGTATTTATTGGACGATTTAAACTTGCTTGATAAGCAGCGTGAAGTAAATCAAAAAATGCTGCTCTACTAATACTTTTTTTGTTATGTAATTGACAAATTAAATAGTTTATAAAAATATCTAAATTTACGCCAAAATAGCCGTTTTTGCGAGGGGAGGGGGGAATTAAACCTAAACCAATACTTAAATATTGCCTATTTTGTTCTGACGTATAACTATCAGACAAAAAAGGAATTTTTGCATTATCATCGCAGTCAAACAAAATTCTATAAGTTTTACAAAAATTTGCTATTAGTTTAATCTGCCATTCATTGTCATTGAAATCTGGTTTTAATAATTCCCACGCTCCATTAGCAAAAAATGCGTGAGTTATAAATAATGGCAAAGTAGAAATTTGTGGGTGATTATCTATTAAAGAATGCAAAAATATAGATCCAGAACGCCCTCCGATTGGTTGTAGTAAAATTTTTGGTCTCTCGCAAATTTCATTTTTGGAACGACTTATAAAAGGGAATTTTTTCCGCTTTACTTCGGTATTATTTTCCGCTTGATCTTTAAAATTTTTATCATTTCTACAATTATTTAATAATATTTTTAAATCATTATCAAACGCTTTATTTACTTGTTTTGTTTTATATAAATCGTTCAAAGTTTGCAATGCAAGTTCATTGATATCTTTAATTTTCAAATCAACAATTTTTTCGCAAATACTAATATTATTATTTAATGTTTCTATGCCTTCATTATCGCTAATTTTAGCAATAGCTTTTAAAAGCAATAATAAAGCATTTTCATCAATTAGTTGCGAATTATTTTGCAATGCAAAAAACCAATCGGACAAAGTATTTTTTACTGCGAACCAATCATTTTGTTTAGCAAAATTTTCCGCTGCTTTAAATACTTCTTGATATTGTTGTAGTAAATCCATTTTTTTAGTTTTCCTTAACTATTTATTTAATTTAATAAAACAAATTTTCCACGAGAAATCTCAAAAAATTTTTGGGAATTCTCGTGGAAAAAATTTGCTTTTTTATTTTTTTATGTTTTATGTTTTATGCTTTATGCTTTATGCTTTATGCTTTTTTATTAGCCCATAGTTTTTAAATTTGCGATAATTTCGCCAACCATTGGCTGTGCATCGCCGTAAAGCATTTTGCAGTTCTCGGTATAAAACAAAGCGTTCTCAATTCCCGAATAACCGGTTCCTTTACCGCGTTTGATAACAATAACGTTTTGAGCTTGATCCGCAGCCAAAATCGGCATTCCGTAAATCGGACTGGATTTGTTAGTTCTGGCGGCTGGATTAACAACGTCGTTCGCTCCGATAACCAAAGCAACATCCGCCTGAGCAAATTCAGCATTGATTTCGTCCAAGTCAAAGATTTTGTCGTAAGGCACACCGGCTTCTGCTAACAACACGTTCATATGTCCCGGCATACGTCCGGCAACTGGGTGAATTGCGAATTTTACTTCTACGCCTTCTTTTTCTAAGATTTCTACCATTTCCCAGATTTTATGTTGAGCGTGAGCAACCGCCATACCATAACCAGGAACAATGATAACTTTACTTGCATAACGCATCAAGGCGGCGGCATCTACGGAACCAATTTCTTTCATAGTTCCTTCGATAGCTTGTTGTTCGCCACCACCGGCGTCCATCGGCACAAATAAAATGTTTGATAAAGAACGGTTCATCGCTTTTGCCATCAACAAAGTCAATAAAGTTCCAGCAGCACCAACGACGATACCAGCGATAATCAAAGCCGGATTTCCTAAAACATAACCTTCAAAACCAACAGCCAAACCTGTGAAAGCGTTAAACAAGGAAATCACAACCGGCATATCAGCCCCCCCGATAGGCAAAGTTACAATAAAACCTAAAACCAAAGCGACGATAAAGAAGCCGATGATCAAATTGTTATCTGCCGGAGCGTTGAGAATCATCATCACGCCCAAACCGATAGTAACTAACAACAACAGCGTATTGATTACGTTTTGAGCCGGTAAGCGTGGAGCTTTTTTGATTACGCCTTGCAATTTAGCCCAAGCGATACAAGAACCGGTGAAAGAAACTGAACCGATCATTGCACCCAAAACCGCCAAAATTGTAGCGATTGTGGAATGTGCATCACCTTTGGCGAATTCAATAGCGGCAATTGCAGCAGCGGCACCGCCACCCATACCGTTATAAATTGCAACCATTTGCGGCATATCAGTCATTTTGACTTTTTTACCGGAAATCCAAGCAACTGCTCCACCGATAACCAAAGCTGCAGCAATCAAAGCAAAGTTTTGCATTCCCGGAACACAGAATGTTGCAACGATTGCTAAAACCATTCCATAACCAGCCCAAACAATACCTTTACGGGCAGTTGCCGGAGAACTCATTCCTTTCAAACCAAAGATAAACAACAAAGCACCAACAAACCAAGCTGCTTGGACGTAACTTTCAGGAAGCAAATTCAAGTTTTCCATTATTTGTCACCTCCGTCTTTGGCTGGAGCGTCTTTTTTCTTGAACATTGCCAACATACGTTCGGTTACTACATAACCACCGGCGGCGTTGGCAGCACCAAGTGCTACGGCAAAAAATCCGATTGCTTGTTGTAATGGAGTATCAGCGTGACCGAGCATAATCATAGCACCGACCACGACTACGCCGTGAATAAAGTTGGAGCCAGACATCAACGGCGTATGTAAAATTACCGGCACTTTGGCGATAATTTCATAACCGGTGAAAGCGGCTAACATAAAAATATATAGAGCGGCTAAACCACTAATTAAGTTTTCCATTTTTGTTAAAAATAAATTTTTATTTGTATTTTTGTTTTTGTATCTTTTCCGCGAGATTTTCAAAAAATTTTTTAGATTTCTCGTGGAAATTGTTTATTAAATGCCTAAAACTTTTTTGACGATTTCGTGTTGAACGCTACCATCTTTACATAGCAAAGATCCTTTTACCACTTCGTCTTCCCAGTCCAAAGTGAAATTACCATCTTTGATGAACGGAGATAAGAAGTTGTATAAGTTTTTAGCAAATAATTCTGATGCGTGAGTAGGCATTTTGGAGGGCAAATTTGTCGGACCGATGATTTTCACGTGATTGTTATCCGTGATAATGATTTCTCCGGCTTTTGTGCCTACGCAATTTCCGCCGGTTTCGGCAGCCATATCAACGATGACGGCACCGTATTTCATACCTTGCACCATTTTTTCGGTGACGATAATCGGAGCTTTTTTGCCCGGAATAGCGGCAGTAGTAATCAAAACATCAGCGTTAGCAACGGCTTTGGCTAAACGTTCGGCTTGTTGGGCTTTTTCGGCTTCGGTTAATTCACGGGCATAACCACCAGCACCATCAGCGGAAACGCCGGTATCAACAAATTTGGCACCCAAAGATTCAACTTGTTCTTTGGCGGCCGAACGCACGTCATAACCTTCAACCATAGCTCCCAAGCGTTTGCAAGTTGCGATTGCTTGTAATCCAGCAACACCAGCACCGATAATCAAAGCACGAGCCGGACGCATAGTTCCAGCAGCAGTTGTCAGCATTGGGAAAAATTTAGAAGAATTAGAAGCAGCGATCAAAGCACATTGATAACCAGAACAAGCACCTTGTGAGGACAAAGCGTCCATGCTTTGTGCCCGAGAAATACGTGGCAACAATTCCAAAGCAAAGGCGGTGATTTTTTTGGAATTCAATAAATCCAAACGTTCTTTGCTTTCGTAAGGTTTTAGCATTCCGACCAAAACGCAATTATCTGGCATTGCGGCGATTTCTTCGTTGCTTGGCGGAGTTACACGCAAAATCAGACCGGCATTTTGATAAGTGCTGGTCAAATCAGAAGTTGCAGTGATATCGCTATAATCGTTATCCAAAAAGTTAGCCGAATTTCCAGCGTTTTTTTGGAATTGAATTTTCGCACCGAGTTTGGCGAATTTTTTAGCAGTTTCAGGCACAAGAGCCACCCGATTTTCGCCGGAGAGCGTTTCTTGTGCAACAGCAATGGTTAAACTCATAATTTGTGTAAGTTATTATTTATTTATTATTTATTATTTATTATTGTTTTTTTATTAAATTTATAAATAATTTAAAAAATCAAAGCCGACTATTTTAATTAAATAAAAATTAACTAAATTGGAAAAAATATAAAAAAATATAAAAAACGGCAAAAAATTTATAAAAATTGTTATTTTTTTTGTATATTTGCAAAATATTTGCAAAATATTTGCAAAACTCGCAAACATTTTCCACGAGATTTCTCAAAAAATTTTTGAGATTTCTCGTGGAATTTTGTTTTTTTATTTTTTATTTTTTATTTTTTATTTTTTTATTTTTTATTGAATATTCAATTTTGCTTTAGCTTGATTTGCAATCGCTGCAAATGCGGCTGCGTCTTGAACTGCCAAATCTGCGAGAACTTTGCGGTCAATTTCAATATTTGCTTTTTTTAAGCCGTCCATCAAAGTGCTATATTTCAAGCCCAACTCACGAGCGGCTGCGTTGATACGAGCAATCCACAAAGCACGGAATTGACGTTTGCGTTGTCTGCGATCACGATATTGATATTGACCGGCTTTCATCACGGCTTCTTTGGCGACGCGATAAACATTTTTGCGACGACCGCGATAACCTTTTGCTAAATCCAAAACTTTTTTATGACGAGCCCGAGCAGTGACTCCACGTTTAACTCTTGACATAGTTAAAAAATTCCTTTGTTAAAAAAAATTATTTTTAAATTGTTATATGTTGATTGAAAATACTACTTTATGCGTAAGGCAACATTGCACGAACGGATGCGACATCGCTTTTGACGATTTCAGTGGTGCCACGCAATTGACGTTTATTTTTGGTGGTTTTTTTGGTCAAAATATGGCGTTTGAACGCTTGAGCACGTTTGATAGAACCACTTGCACGAACGATAAAACGTTTTTTGGCACTGCTCTTGGATTTCATTTTAGACATAGTTTTTTACTCCAAAATAATGAATTAAAAAATTAAAAATTAAAAATTAAAGTTAATTTGATGTTAATAATATGTTAAAAGGTGATTTTTTTGCAAAATTCTTGCAACCTGATAACACTTATAATTTTTATTTTTATTTTTATTTTTTATTGGCATAAAAATAAAAGTTGGCGATTTTAGCATAAAAATAAAAAATAACAATAAAAATAAAAAGCAAAAAAATAAAAAACATTTTCCACGAGAAATCTCAAAAATTTTTTGAGAAATCTCGTGGAAATTTGTTGAAAATAATTTTTATTCTTTATTTTCTTTGATTTCTTTATTTTCTTTATTTTCTTTGTTTTCTTTAATTTCTGTATTTGTATTTGTATTTGTATTTGTATTTGTTTTTTTCTCGTTGCTATCGGCTTTGGGCTTGGCAACGGAATTTCTGTTATTTGTTTTACGTTGTCCGCCTTTTTCGGCTTTATCGGATTTTTCTGGCGTCTCTTTTTTAGTTCCCGGAGCAACCATCATCACCATTTGCCGACCTTCAACTTTGGGCATTTGTTCCACAAATCCGTGAGTTTCAATATCAGTTTTGATGCGTTCTAACTGCCGCATTCCGATATCTTGGTGCGACATTTCTCGCCCACGAAATCGCAGCGTAATTTTGACTTTATCGCCTTCTTGCAGAAATCGCAACATACTCCGCAATTTGACTTGATAATCATTTTCGTCGGTTCCGGGACGCAGTTTGATTTCTTTGATTTCTATTTTTTTCTGCTTCTGCTTGGCTTCGTGAGCACGTTTGGCTTCTTGATATTTGAATTTGCCATAATCCATCAAACGACAGACCGGCGGACGAGCCATCGGAGCGATTTCAACTAAATCAACTCCGGCGTCTTCTGCGAGTTGTAAAGCTTTTGATGTTGGCATTACGCCTAATTGTTCGCCATCTACACCTTGAAGCCGGATTTCGGCAATGGTGATTTCATTATTTAAGCGATGGGCTTTGTTGTGTGGTTGAGCGATGGTAATAACTCCAAATAATTAAAAATTAAATAAGAAATTGTTTTAAAAAGTTGTTTAAAATTTTAAAAGTTTTGCATTTTATTTATTTTTTTTCAGCGATTTCACTTTGCACGCGTTTAACAAAATCTGCTAATGCGATTGCTCCCAAATCAACATTTCCACGAGATTTCACAGAAATTTTTTGCTTAGCTTTTTCTTCATCGCCGACCACGATTTTATAAGGAATTCGCTGATTACTATGTTCGCGAATTTTATAGCCGATTTTTTCGTCACGGCAATCCAATTCCGCTTTGATATTATGTTTGAGCAATTCTGCGTGAATTTGTTTTGCATAATCCACGTGCTTTTCAGAAATACTCATAACCACGGCTTGAACCGGCGATAACCAAACCGGCAACGCTCCGGCATAATTTTCAATCAAAATTCCGGTGAATCTTTCCAAAGAACCAAATAAAGCTCGGTGCAACATCACCGGACGTTTGCGTGTATTATCTTCGGCAACATAAGAAACATCAAAGCGTTCTGGCAAATTCATATCAACTTGCAGAGTTCCGCATTGCCAGTCGCGACCGATTGCATCGCGTAAAACAAATTCTAATTTTGGGCCATAAAAAGCACCTTCGCCGGGAAATATTTCATACTGCATTTGCATATGATCCAACGCCGTTGATAAAGCGTTTTCTAATTTATCCCATAATTCATCGCTACCAATCCGATTTTCCGGACGCGTAGAAAGTTTGATGCGAATATTTTCAAAACCAAAATCTTTATAAATATCCATAATCAAACGCACAACGTCTTTACATTCTTGCTCCATTTGCTCTTCGGTGCAGAAAATGTGAGCGTCGTCCTGCGTGAAATGGCGAACGCGTAATAAGCCGTGCAAAGCACCAGAAGGTTCGTAGCGATGCACTTTACCAAATTCCGCCATCCGTAAAGGCAAATCGCGATAAGATTTCAATCCGTGAGCAAATAACGCAACTGCTCCGGGACAATTCATCGGTTTTAAGGCAAAAATACGTTCATCTTCGGTAGTCGTTGTGAACATATTTTCGCGATAATTAAACCAATGCCCAGAACGTTCCCATAAAGCACGATCCATCACATCTGGCGTATTTACTTCAACATAACCGGCTTGTTGCTGTCTGATTCGCATATAAGAAATCAAACTTTGGAATAAACTCCAACCTTTTGGATGCCAAAAAACTGATCCAGGAGCTTCTTCTTGAAAATGGAAGTAATCTAAAGCAGCTCCCAATTTGCGATGATCGCGTTTTTCGGCTTCTGCCAACATTGTCAGATAATCTTTTAATTCTTCTTTGGTTGCCCAAGCGGTGCCGTAAATTCTTTGTAGCATTTCATTTTTAGAATCGCCTCGCCAATACGCTCCGGCAACTTTGGTGAGTTTAAATGCTTTTAATTTTCCGGTTGATGGCACGTGTGGGCCACGGCATAAATCTACGAAATTGCCTTGTTTATATAACGTGATGGTTTCCTCTGCTGGAATTGAGGCAATGATTTCCGCTTTATAGTGTTCGCCGATGCTGTTAAAAAATTTGACAGCGTCATCGCGTTGCCAAACTTCACGCTGAACTTGAATATTTTGTTTAGCGAGTTCGTGCATTTTCTTTTCTATGGCGACCAAATCTTCCGGCGTGAAAGTGCGTTTATAAGCAAAATCGTAATAAAAGCCATTTTCAATAACCGGCCCGATAGTAACTTGAGCATCTGGGAATAATTCTTGGACGGCGGCTCCCATCAAATGAGCGGTAGAATGGCGAATAATTTCTAAACCTTCTGCGTCTTTATCGGTAACAATGGCGATTGTTTCGTCTTGATTGATTTGATGCGATAAATCCACGAGATTCCATTTATTATTTTTGGCGTCAAAGATTTTGGCGGCAACTGCGGATTTGGCTAAACTTGTGCTGATGCTTTTGGCGATATCAAAAAAATTGATTTGCTGTTGTTCAAAAGTTTTTTGAGAATTGTCTGGTAAAGTAATTTTGATAGTCATTTTTTGGTAAATAAAAATTTTGTTTTTACGTTTTTTTATGTTTTTTATGTTTTTTATGTTTTTTCGTATTTTAAAAAATCTGCAAATTTTAGACGTAAAAAAAGCGAAGTTTTATAAAAACATAAAAACATCGCATTTTTTTAATTCCTAAAAAATATGTATGAATAAATAAAATATTACTGATTTATTAAAATTATATAGGAGATAATAACAAGAAATTTGGTAGGCGGTATTGGAATCGAACCAACGACCTTCACGATGTCAACGTGACGCTCTAACCAACTGAGCTAACCGCCTGAAATTTAAAAATTGCAAATTATATACAAAAATTTTGGCTTGTCAAATAAAAAATAATATTTTTCCACGAGAAATCTCAAAAAATTTTTGAGAAATCTCGTGGAAAAATTGTTGGAAAAATTGTTTTTTATTTTTGTTTTTATTTTTTATTTTTTATTTTTTATTTTTTATTTATCTAACGACCATCTCACGCCAACAAACGCCGTCAGCCCAGCCGTGTTATATGGATAACGCTTTCCGCTATCAAAATCAATTCCGGCGAGTGCGTTTTCATAACGCTTATCAAAAATATTATCCACGCGAATTTCCAACGCAAACGCAGAAGTCATCTGATGTTTGGCGTGTAAATTGACTACGCCATAACCGCCTAATTTATGCGTTTCATTGTTATCGGTGAAACGCCGTGAAAATAATTGCAACTCCGAACCAACTTGCCAACGTCCAAAATAACGATTTGCTCCGATTTTGCCAACGTGACGCGAACGCCGTCCCAAATCAAAATGACTCTGATTATTTTTTGCCGACAAATAATCGTATGAAACATTTGCATTCCAAACGCCAAAATCGCCGTTCCAAGAAACATTTACGCCTTTTAAAGTCGCAGAATTTGTATTTTGATAACTGCCAGAAAAATCAACCGGATCAGTTACATAAGAAATCAAATTTTTGACCTTGTTATAAAACGCCGTCGCCGAAATTTTGTGCGTATTTTCCCAAGCATCGCCAAAATCATAAGTCACGCCGAGTTCATAATTTTTAGATTTTTCCGGCTGTAAATTTGGATTACTCCGTTGCGACCACGCCGCATTTTCCGCATAAAGTTGATATAAAGTTGGAGCTTTAAAAGCCGTGCTGATATTTGCTCTCAATTTGAGATTTGGCGTGACAAAATAACCGTAAGCCAAATTCCAAGTTTTATGCGTTCCAAAAGCCGAATTTTTATCAATGCGTCCGTTGATTTGCAATAAATGTTTGCCGTTATATTTTGCATTATAACCCAGCACAAACGCCCGATTTGTAATATTTGGAGCCGCAATATAATTTTCATTATTTGCGTTGTTAGCAAAATATCCGTTATCTTTTTTGAATTCCAACAAAGCAATAATTTTTTTCCACGAGTTTTGCAAATTTTTTTCTGGATTTGTTTGATTTGTTTGATTTGTTGGATCTTTCAAATCAAAACTATTTTGCCAACTCACAAACTGCGTCCTGCTATGCGTTGGCGAACCGCGTCCGTCAGCGTCATAAGCGGAAAACGCCGTCTGTTTCTCGTCATTTGTAGCAAAACGTAACAAACTATTCCACGTTAATTTTTCATTGTTGATAAATTCATTATCCGCAAACGCCGAAAATTGACGCAAACGAATATTACTGCGATCATCAAAATTGCCGTTAGGCGGAACACTTCCGCTGTCATAATGCACTTTGGCGATAGTTTGGCGATAATTCAAACCAAACTTTTGGCGTTTATTCGCAAACGGCGTGAAATTTACGCCAACTGCAAAATTATTATTTTTATAGCCATCATTATCGGCATCTCGGCTGGTGGAAAGTGCATAACGTTGTGAAGAAATTCCGTCAGTTTTGAGACGTTCTGCGAAAATTTTTCCTTGCACAAAATCATTGCCGCCACTAATCAAAGCGGAATATTTTTGCGTATTATTTGAGCCATAACCGGCGAACGCTTCTGCGTATAAATCTTTGGTTGGCTGATTGGTAAAAATATTTATCACGCCACCGATTGCATTTGCTCCGTATAAATGCGAACTATTGCCTTGCAAAATTTCAATTTTAGAAATATCTCCTCCGGAAAGAAATCTCAACGGCGAACCATATAAATCCAAAGAGTTAATAGGAACGCCATCTAACAAAACTTGCGTTTGGTCTGAATTTGTTCCGCGTATATAAATTCCTTGACCTTGACCGAGCAAAGTGCTTTCTCCGGAAAGTTGAATTCCGGGAACGTTAGATAAAATGTGCGTCAAACTTTTATTATTTTGTGCTTGACTTTGAATTTGTTCGGCGGAAATAACGTTCACGTCCGCCAAAGAATCTTTTAGCGGTTGTGTTTGTTTAGTTGCCGAAACTTCAATTTCTGCTAATTCATCAACGGCAAAAGCGTTGCCATTAGCGGCAATTATCGCCGATAAGAATAAAAATTTTTTTGAAAACATTGAAATTATTTCCTTTATAAATATGCCGTCCCGCATATAAAAAATTATTAAAAATTAAATTAAAACGTTAAAACGTAAAAATTTTTGAAGGAAAATTTTGAATCGGTCTCCGGACTTATTTGCATAAAACGAAATGCCTTCCCAAAATTGTTGTTGATAAATTTCAGTGACGTTTGTTTTTCGTTTTTTTTATTTTTATCTTTATCTTTATCTTTATAAAAAATCAAAAACAAAAACAAAAATAAAACAAAATTACCGTTGCGGGGGCAGTAATGAAATTGCATCATTTTCCCGTGCATTCAAAATTAAATTAAATTTAATTAAATTTAATTAAATTTAATTTAATTTAATTAAAAATTAAAAATAGAACGAAATTTTTAAGATTTGCGATTTTAAAGATTTTTCAAATAATTTTCACGAGAAATCTAAAAAATTTTTTAGAAATCTCGTGGAAAAGTGGCAAAAAATGATAATCAATAAAAATTATAATTATTCGCAAATTCTCGCTATTTAGTTTTTATTTTTTTATGAGGTTAAATTAAATAATGTTTACGATCAATGTTGCTGACAAGCATAAAGTGCTTTCTGATTTGATGAATATTTTTGGCAAATTGCATCAAAAAGGTTTTTCTGACGAACAAATCTTGAATATTTGCCATACATTTTTTAAATCCGAAGTTGAAGATAATATAGATTTTTGTCTGAAAATAAACAAATTAGAAAGTTGTGCTTCTTGCGACAAAATTGACGAACCGACCTTGCATTTCAAAATTAACATAGATTTTATCAACAAGATTTTGAAAATCCAAAAAGCTGTGGAATGCGTCCGTGAATTGAGTAGTTCAATTTTCACGTTAGATGGCGAAAAAGTTGTGTTAGATAGTAATACGGAAATTTTGCAAGGAATTAGTAGCACAGAAAAAACTAAACCATCGCTGCCGGAAATCAAGCCGGAAGTCAATGCAGAAGAAGTAAAACAATTAGAAGAACCGGTCGCAGAAGTTGAAGCAGTTGAAGAAATTCCAGCAGAAGAAATTGCTCCGGAAGCAGAAATCATAGAAGAAATTCCAAGCGAAGAAATCGTCGACGTTGAAGAAGTTGCAGAAGTTGCGGAAGTTGCGGAAGTTGAAACAGTTGAAGAAATTCCAGCAGAAGAAATTGCTCCGGAAGCAGAAATCATAGAAGAAATTCCAAGCGAAGAAATCGTCGACGTTGCAGAAGCAGCCGAAATTTCCGAACCTGAAATTGAAAGCGAACCAGTCGCAGAAATTGCAGAAATATCAGAAGTTGAATCCGCAGCAGAAGTTGAAGCAGAACCAGAAATCGGCGGAATTGATTTTGGTAGCGAAATCAGCGAAATCGGCGATATCGGCAAACCTGATGAGGTCACGGAAATCCCAGAACCAGCAATGGAAATGGAAAGCGTCGCAGAACCGGTCGCAGAAATCGCAGAGGAAATCAGCGGAGAAATTTCTAACGATGATTTGAGTTTGGATTTCCCAGCTGCCGAAGAACCAGCAATCACAGAAACGACGGAAATGCCGGAAATGAACGAAATCAGCGAAAATTTGGACGCAGATTTGTCTGAATTGCCTCCGCCGCCAGATGAAGAGCCAATTGCCGAAGATTTGGGCGAAAGTTTAAGTTTGGACGATTTAGATTTCAGTATGGCAACCGCAAGCGATCTGGCTGAACTTGAAGGCGAATCTGCTCCGAGCATTGAGCCAACTCCAAGCCAAAGTGCCAGTTCAGATGACAACGATATTTTGTTAGAAATTTCTGATCCAACCGAAGCCGATTTGGCTGCGTTGCAAGAAAAATTAAATAAAATTGAACATCAATAAAATTTCATAAAAAATAAAACTTAATAAAAACAATTTTCCACGATTCCACGAGATTTTCCAAAAAGTTTTTGAGATTTCTCGTGGAAAATTTTTATTTTTTATATTTTTTATTTGACTATGAAATGTTGGCGATAATATTTCAATTCTTCAATAGATTCTTTGATATCCGCCAAAGCCGTATGAGCGTTTTGTTTTTGAAATCCTTTGGCGATTTCTGGTTTCCAACGCTTACAGAGTTCTTTTAACGTGCTTACGTCCAAATTGCGATAATGCAAAAAATCTTCAAATTTTGGCAAATATTTCACTAAAAATCTGCGATCTTGTCCGATAGAATTGCCACATAAAGGCGATTGGCGTTCGCCGACATATTGCTTAACAAAATCTAAAACGGCGGTTTCAATATCTTTTTCGGTCAGCGTGGATTCCTTAACTTTATCAATCAGCCCAGATTTGCCGTGCGTATTTTTATTCCAGTCGTCCATTTGATTCAGAACTTCATCGCTTTGATGGCAAACCCAAATCGGAGCTTCGGCGATGATATTTAATTCAGAATCGGTGATAATCACGGCTAATTCTAACATTTTGTCTATTTCTGGATTTAAGCCGGACATTTCCATATCTAACCAAACTAAATTATTGTGGTCTTTTTTACTCATAATTTTTTATAGAAATCTCGTGGAAAATTGTTGTTATTTTTATTTGTTATTTGTTATTTGTTATTTAAAAACTTGGCAGCTTCCAAAGCAAAATAAGTCAAAATTGCGTCGGCTCCGGCACGTTTGATAGAAATCAAACTTTCCAAAATTGCTTTTTTAGCGTCCAAAAATTTGTGTTCTGCCGACAATTTCAGCATCGTATATTCGCCGCTAACTTGATAAGCAAAAGTAGGAACGCCAAAATTATTTTTTACCCGATAAATAATATCCAAACAAGATAACGCCGGTTTGACCATCACCATATCGGCACCTTCTTGCAAATCTAACGCCACTTCACGCAAAGCTTCATCGCTGTTATGAATATCCATTTGGTAGGTATCTTTGGTTGATTTGCCAAGATTTTTCAGGGAATTCACTGCGTCACGGAATGGATTGTAAAAGCAAGAAGCATATTTCGCTGAATACGCCAAAATTTGCGTATAAATGAAATTTTTGCTATCTAAATTTTTGCGGATTTCACCGATGCGTCCGTCCATCATATCCGAAGGAGCAACGATGTCGGCTCCGGCGGCGGCGTGGCATAACGCTTGTTTGATTAAAACTTCAATAGTTTCATCGTTCAAAACATAACCGGAATCGTCGGTCAAGCCGTCTTGCCCGTGAGATGTGTAAGGATCCAAAGCCACGTCGGTGATAATTCCCAAATCTGGAAATTCCTTTTTGAGTAATTGTATGGTTTGCGGAACTAAACCGTCCGGATTATAAGCTTCGGCGGCGTTTTGTGATTTGCCGTGTTCGCCGATAACCGGAAATAAAGCCAAAGCCGGAATTCCTAATTTGACGGCTGGTTCGGCGATTTCTTTGAGAACCAAATCCGCAGAAAGTCGCTGAATGCCGGGCATAGCGGCGACTTGTTGGCGTTGATTTTGTCCTTCCAAGACAAAAATCGGCAGAATTAAATCGTTGGCGGTTAGCGTAGTTTCTTGCATCAAACGGCGAGAGAAATCATTTTTACGAATTCTCCGCATTCTGGTTGCCGGAAATTTAGCATTTGCGTCGGCGTAAATCATAGACATTTTGATTTTTCCTTTTGTTATATTTATATTGTGTTTAAAAATTTTTCCACGAGAATTCTATAAAAATTTTTAGAAATCTCGTGGAATTTTTGTGTTTTGATTTTTATTTTTTACGCAAACTTTTCCTGTATGTAATCAATTTCGTTTTTAGATCCCAAAATCACCGGAATTCTTTGGTGTAATTTTTCCGGCGTTACGTCCAAAATATTTTCTTTGCCGTTTATCGCTCTGCCACCAGCATTTTTGATTAACAACGCCATCGGATTTGCTTCATACATCAAACGCAATTTGCCGCCTAAACCTTTTTTCTGCATTTTGCTATCTTGCGGATATAAAAAAACGCCGCCACGACTCAAAACTCTATGCACATCGGCGACCATCGCTGCTAACCAACGCATATTGAAATCTTTTTGACGCTTTCCTTGTGTTCCTTGTAGCAATTCTGCGAAATATTCTTGAATTTGTGGCTGCCAAAATCTCTGATTTGAGGCGTTGATTGCGAATTCTTTGGTATCTTGTGGAATTTGGAAATTTGCTTTATTTATCAAAAATTCGCCGGTTTTTTTATTTAAGGTGAAAGCATTTACGCCAAAATTTGGATTTTGTAGCGTAAAAACTAATTGCGTGGAAGAACTATACATTAAATAACCAGCCATAACTTGCTGATTTCCGGCTTGGAGAAAATCTTGCTCGGAGATTTCTTTGGCGTTATTTTTATAATTTTTCAGCACCGAAAAAATCGTGCCAACCGGAGCATTTATGTCAATGTTGGATGAGCCATCAAGCGGATCAAATAATACAAAAAAACTATCGCCGTTTAAATTTGCATTATTATTTATAATTGGCTCGTCTAATTCTTCCGAAGCAATTCCGGCGACGCACGGCAGATTTAGCAAATTTTTTTGCATAATTTCATTGCTGATGACGTCTAATTTTTTTTGAGTTTCACCTTGAACGTTTTCGGTTTCGGCACTACCGAGAATATTTTGATTTCCGATTCCGGCATTTTCCAAAAGCGTAGAAATTTCCACGCCACTTTTGATTATCGCATTTAAAATTAACGTTAAATTATCGCTAATAAGTTGTTGATTTTTCAGATTGTTTAAATAGTTTTGCATAGTGAAATTTAATTAAATAAATTTAATAAATTTAATAAATTTTATAAATAAGAAAATTTTTTCCACGAGTTCCACGAGAATTCTATAAAAATTTTTGGAAATCTCGTGGAATTTTTGTTTTTATGCTTTTTATGCTTTTATAAATTTTGGAAATCAAACAAATTATTATCCGCCAAATGCGACGGCACTACATTTTGCAAAGCATTCAAAACGCTTTGAGTGCGTCCGGGAAATTTTTTATCCCACTCGTGCATCATCGCCTTAATCTGTTGACGTTGCAAATTTGGCTGCGATCCGCATAAATTACAAGGAATTATCGGGAATTGCATTCCGCGTGCAAATTTTTCTATGTCTTTTTCATCGCAATATGCCAATGGACGAATTACCACGTGCTTTCTGTCGTCCGAGCGTAATTTTGGCGGCATCGCTTTTAATTTTCCGGCAAACAATAAATTTAAAAACAACGTATGCACAATATCGTCACGGTGATGTCCGAGAGCAATTTTGTTAGCACCAAGTTCGGCGGCAGTTTTATAAATGATACCTCTCCGCAAACGCGAACATAATGAACAAGTTGTTTTTCCTTGTGGGATTTTTTCTTGCACGATAGAATAAGTGTCGGCATTAACAATTTTGTAATTTACGCCGATGTTTTGGAAATAATTTGGTAAAACGTCCGCCGGAAATCCTGGCTGTTGTTGATTCAAATTCATCGCTATCAAATCAAATTTAATTGGGGCTTTGCTCTGCAATTCTTTGAGCAAATGAAGCATTGTAAAAGAATCCTTGCCGCCAGAAATACACAGCATAATCAAATCGCCATCGGAAATCATATTGTAATCGGCGATAGCAGAACCGACCTTGCGGAGTAAAAATTTTTGGAGTTTTTGGATATTGTTGGAAGGCGAGGGCAAATTCACTAAGGAAATATTTGTTGGCATAAAAAATAGAAAAATAAGAACATAAAAGTAAATAATAAATAAAAAATTTCCACGAGATTTTAAAAATTATTTCTAAAAAAAATTTTTAGAAAATTTTTATAAAAATCTCGTGGAAAATTGTTTTTTATTTTTTATGAATTTAAAAAATTATTCCAAACTTCCCACATTTTTATTTCAAAATTTTTAGCGAATAATTC
>SFHR01000076.1 GCA_004555545.1 Dechloromonas aromatica (nom. nud.) | reverse complement strand
AATTGTTGTGCGAATTTGGTTTAAAATTTCCCTTTTTTAGTTGAAATATTTAACTAAACAAGT
This sequence comes from Dechloromonas aromatica (nom. nud.), assembly GCA_004555545.1. Classification (GTDB taxonomy): domain Bacteria; phylum Pseudomonadota; class Gammaproteobacteria; order Burkholderiales; family Rhodocyclaceae; genus SFHR01. The sequence goes on along the minus strand of SFHR01000076.1, from coordinate 5,235 downwards.
TAAAATATAAACAATTTTTGCGAAACAAGAAAAAATAAAAAATTTTTACTTTTTATTTTTTTACAAGCAAAAAGAAACAAATTTTTAAAAACATTTTTTTGGAATATCGTTATGAAAACATATATTGTAAAATTACAGTGCTATAGAGATGAAACATCCTATTCATCCCATACTGAATATGTAACTGCAGAATCTTCAAAAGAAGCTCGTGAAAGAGCAAAAGATATATGCCTTTCACGTGGCTATGTTAAAGTTCTTGTTGTAGACGTTACTGAAAGAGGATGGTAATGGTTTCTTACCACTAAGCATAAAATTTTCCACGAGATTTCTAAAAAATTTTTGAAATTTCTCGTGGAAATAAACCATTGAAAAATATTTTTAAATTTTTTCTTATTAGCAAAAATGGCAACTTATGTAGTAACAGTTTGCTATGAAAGAGCAAATACCAACCAAGGCGGTTCAACACAAATAACCGTAGAAGCAACGTCAGAATATATGGCGGAAAAATTAGCAGTAAATAAATTTAAAGCAGGTTTAGGTTGGGGCGGTGAATTTAGTTTTATCGGAGCAACTGAAATTAGACAAATTAAATAACTTCATTATGGTTTTTTGATTTTATTTTGGTCAATTAAATTTATTTAATAGCAAAAGTTTAATTCAACAAACATTTTTTTTTAGTAATCAAGATAGGATTAACAAATGGGTATACTTGGCGATATTGCAGGCATTTTGTGGAAAGGTGCAAAAGCTGTAGGAAATGCAGCTAAAGAAGGATATAACAATATGAAAGAAAGAACAGAAGAATATGCTTCAAATTATAGTTCGGATGAACTTTTTGAGAAACTAGCAAAAGCAAAAAATAACCGTAACACATACGATATGGTAATATATAGCAATGCTCTAAAAAAACAAGGTTTTTCTATGGAAGAAATAAAAGAAAGAATGAGTTATATGTAATGTAAAAAAAAACAAAAATTATATATAATTTAACAGTTTTCCACGAGATTTCTAAAAAATTTTTTAGATTTCTCGTGGAAAAAATATCACAGAAACTAACTACTAATAACTAATATAACTAATACATATGCTATGAAAAACTTAACAAATACCAAATTTGTAGTTATATCTACATTTTTATTGAACTTACTCAATTTATTTAATCCATCAGTTACATTTGCTCAACACGTCTATAATTCATTAGTTCCGGCTCAAAATGTCAGCTTTGAACTGAGAACCGGTGATAAGCAAGTTTTAGATGGTAAAAATTGTAAAACTTTTGACCGCCGTTATACAGAATTTAGCGACGGATCTATGATAGAGGAACATTTACAATGTAAAGATAAAAAAAATAATATTCTCTGGATGGTTTATGGTTTTACATCATACAAAAATGGTGAACTAAAAAAAGATGAAAAATGGTTCGGAGAAGATTGTAAATATATGGAAAAAACAGAAACTTATAAATGTTATGTAAAAAGTCCTTTGAGATCTTTTAGTATTAAATTTGATGAGAAAGAAGAAGTAGATCCTTTTTCTGGAGTTTATCTAAACAAGTATGATTAGCAAAATAGACTAACTCAAATAAATAAAAATAAAGTTTTTAACAAAATTTTTCCACGAGATTTCTAAAAAATTTTTTAGATTTCTCGTGGAAAATTTTATTTACTCTTTTATTTTTATAAAAGAAAAAAGAAAAAAGAAAAACCGCCAACAACTTAACTTTTTGCTATAATTAAGTTATTGGCAGTTAAATTAAATTGGACCTTTTACTTACAGATTAAAAATTTAACCTAATAAGCGTTGTTGCTTACGATAATTAAAATTATCGCAACTAACAACTTCAAAAAAAATTGATAAAAAATTTTTCCACGAGATTTCAAAAAATTTTTGAGATTTCTCGTGGAAAAAGTTTATGTTTATGTTTTATTTTTATTTTTTATTCGTTTAATAAAAACTGCAACGCCATTTCATAACCTTTGGCTCCGAAACCGCAAAGCACGCCGAGATTATTCGGCAAATCCGAGAAATATGAATGCTTACGAAATTCCTCGCGACGATGAATATTTGATAAATGCACTTCTACGAACGGAATTTGAATTGCCGCCATAGTATCTCGCAAAGCCACGCTGGTATGCGTAAAAGCGGCGGGATTAAAAATAATTTTGTCTATGGATTTTTCTAAAAAAACTTGCTGCAATTTATCAACCAACACGCCTTCGTGATTGCTTTGAAAAAAATCTAAACTTGCAATTTGTTTGGCGGTCAAATTATGATTATCAATGATTTTGCGTAAATTTTGTTCTATGGTTTGCAGATTTGTTGAGCCATAATGTTGCGGTTCCCTGACGCCTAATAAGTTTAAATTTACGCCGTTAATTACTAAAATTTTCATAACAATAATTTATATAAATTTGTTTGTATTTTTGATTATAATTTTTGTTGAATTATATACAAAAAAATTTATTAACAACTTAATTCAGAAAGGTATTTTTTATAATGATAAATTTTAATTATGATTTTAATTTAATCAGCTTACAAAGCGTTGAAAAAAATAATTTTAATAATGATTTTGACGATACAAATTGCTGTAAAATTTTTGGCGTTTTTGATGATTTTATTTCGCCTTGTATGAACTTTAATAGCCGCTTAAATAATATCAAAGAACTGGGGGATTTTTCCGCCAAAATAGGCAGTTATCATTTGGTTTATAACAATGAAAATAACAAAAATCAACGCCTTTTATATGTTGGTTTGGGTTCAAAAGATAAATATAAAAAATCTCCAGAAATTGTGATTAGCAAAGTTTTCAAAACTATTACAAATAAACTCAAAGATTTCAAAAATATTGATAATATTTTTATTTATTTGAATACTTTTATTAACTCAGAAAATAATTCACAAATCTCGTGGAATAATTTTATCAAACAAATTATTTTTACTATCAACCAAAATAATTATAGTTTTGATAATTATAAAACTAACAAAAACTTTGATAGTAATGAAAATAGTTCGCAAAATAGTCCAGAAAATAGTCCGCAAAGCAAAAATATTAAAAATATTAAAAATATTAAAAATATTATTTTTAATATTTTCAATTTGGAAAATACTTTGAATATAAATGAATTAAATAATATTAAAAATCAAGCCGTCGCAACCGCTGATGGAATCAACTTGGCAAGAAATCTCGGCAATGAACCTCCTAACATTTGCACGCCAGAATATTTAGCAACTACTGCCGAAAATTTAGCCAAACAATATAACAAAATTTCCTGCAAAATCCTAAACAAATCTCAAATTAAAGCCGAAAATATGAACGCTTTATATGCCGTCGGACAAGGAAGTTCATCGGAAAATGATGCCGTTTTCATTGAACTTTCTTACAACGGCAGCAGCAATAACGAGGCTCCGATTATTTTAATCGGCAAAGGCGTCTGTTTTGATACCGGCGGAATTTGCCTAAAACCACCAGCAAACATTGACGAAATGAAGTTTGATATGTGTGGAGCCGCTTCCGTTTTAGGAACGCTCAAAGCCGTTGCCGAAATTGATTTGCCGATAAATCTCAAAATTTTAGTTCCGGCAGTCAAAAATATGCCCGACGGCAATGCGTATTTGCCCGGCGATGTGCTAACTTCGCTGTCCGGGCAAACCATAGAAGTTCTCAACACTGATGCCGAAGGTCGCTTGATTTTATGCGACGCTTTGACTTACGCCGAACGCTTTAATCCAAAAATCGTCATAGACGTGGCAACGCTCACTGGAGCTTGTGTAGTAGCTTTGGGCGATGTGGCTTCTGGGTTATATGCCAACGATGAAAATCTCGCCGAAAGCCTGTTGGCTGCGAGTTTGCAAACTAACGACAAATTCTGGCGTTTGCCACTTTGGGAGGAATATCAAGAAAAAATTGACAGCACCATCGCTGATGTCGCTAATACCGGCGGACGTGATGCCGGATCAATCACGGCGGCGTGTTTTTTATGGCGGTTCGCTAAAAAGTTTGATAACTGGGCTCATTTAGATATCGCCGGTTCAGCGTGGAAATCCGGCAAAGAAAAATCGGCAACCGGGCGTCCTGTTGCGGCTTTGACACAGTTTTTGATAAATTCTTTATAAAGATTAAAGATGCAAATATAAAAAATATAAAAAATATAAAAAATTTCCACGAGATTTCCCAAAAATTTTTTGAGATTTCTCGTGGAAAATTTGTTTTATTTTATTTTTTACGCACCGATTTTGCTTCTATTTTCTCCGGTGATTTTCTCGTATGCCTGAATATAACGCTCTGAGGTTTGTTGAATTATTTCCGCAGATAATTTTGGAGCCGGAGCTTTTTTATTCCAATCCAGAGTTTCTAAATAATCACGAACCGGCTGTTTATCAAATGATGGCGGATTTGAATCTTCCTTCCAAGTTTCTACCGACCAAAAACGCGAAGAATCCGGCGTAATCACTTCATCTATTAAATGTAAAACGCCGTTGTTATCAATGCCGAACTCAAATTTGGTGTCAGCGATAATTATGCCTTTGGTTTTAGCGAAATCCGCCGCTTGATTGTATAACTGCACGGCGACTTGTTTGGCTTGTTCGCATAAAATTTTGCCGTTGATTTTGTTTAAATCTACGCCGTTATTTTGTAAAAACGGATTCAGAATTTTCTGACAATGCTCACAAGCGGTCTCAAAATCTACATTTTCGTCGTGTTCGCCGACTGCCGCTTTGGTTGCCGGTGTGAAAATCGGCTCCGGCAATTTGGCCGCTTGACGCAAACCGCTCGGCAAAGAAATCCCACAAATCTTGCCGCTTTGCTGATAATCTTTCCAGCCGGAACCGATTATATAACCACGCACAACGGCTTCAATAGGCAAGGGGAATAATTTTTTGACTACCACAGCACGATATTTTACGGCGTTGATTTCTTGCGGATCACTTGCATTTACCACACTTTCCGGAGCAATTCCGGTGAGTTGATTTGGAACAATATTTTGTAATTTATCAAACCAAAAATTTGCGATGCCGGTCAAAACGGCTCCTTTATGCGGGATCGGCTCGTTCATAATCACATCAAAAGCCGACAAACGATCGCTGGTAATAATCAACATTTTGTCGTCACCAACTGCGTAAATATCGCGGACTTTGCCTTCAGATATTTTTGGCAACGATTTAATTAAATTTGCAGAAGAATAAATTGCGGAACTCATAATTTGTAAATTTGTATTTGTATTTGTATTTGTATTT
>SFHR01000075.1 GCA_004555545.1 Dechloromonas aromatica (nom. nud.) | reverse complement strand
CATTAAAATATTTTGCATTTAAAACTTTGCAAGAAACATAATAACCCAAATTTTGAATTATATTGATAATTTCATTTTTAAAATAACCTTGACAAGTATTATAAAGATTTTTAACATTTTCTATGATAAAAATTTCAGGATTTATTTCCTTTACTATTTTCAAATATTCCAAAAATAAAAAATTTCTTTCATCATTTAATCCTAATTTTTTTCCTTTTAAACTAAAACCTTGACAAGGAGGACCTCCTATAACCATATTTACGTTTAATTTTTTTGATAGATTTATAATTTGTTGCTGAATTTCTTTATTGGAAATATCTCCACAAATTCCAACAGATTTTGAAAAATTATGTTGAAATGTATCAATGGCTGATTGTTGAAAATCTAAACCAATTAAAGTTTTAAAATGCTGATTTTTTTCAAATCCATAAGAAAAGCCACCGGCTCCACAGAACAAGTCCAATATTTTAAACATAGTTTTAAATTGTTGTTATACTTTATTTCGTTAGTATTTATTAAATTATGTTAGCAGTTTCTAATTTTTTTGATGATAACTTTGATGATCCTTTTGTATTAGGGGCATTTTTTGGATTTTATAAATTCACTGATGATAATACTTTTATATACACTCAATCAACATATAAAAAAGTTAAATTTGTAACAGATAATATTGTTTATGAAAATAGTAAATTAAATTATACGAATATTTTAAATTATTTTAGTATTACTAAAAATTGGACACAAAATAATATAAAAAGTATTAAACGAGCGGAATTTATTTTCGCTTTAAATAACGATTTAAAACTAAATACTACATCTTTTTTTAATAAATTATATACAAAAGTTTTATTGCTACATAACACTTGGAATAAAAGCCAAAAAGATAATTTTGTTAGAGCTTTTTTTGAATTAAGAGGCAGTATAGATTTAAAAGCAAATTATTTAGCAATGGATTATTTTTATAATAGTCAGCAAGAATTAAAACGTTTTAGAATACTAACAGATTTTTTTAACATAAATGATAATTTTTTAAACATAAATTTTCGCGAACTACAAAAACAATTCGTAGAAAAACAAAATAAAAGAAACACTCAATTTAGAATAAACTTACAATATTACATTAAAAATTTTGGTATTTTTAATACATATAAAGTAGAAATTTTAAAAACTATGTTTAAAATCATTACATCAAATAATAACTGTAATGAATATAACTACATTAGTTATTTTGATTGCGAAGTAGCAACAAAAAAAGATACTTCAATAGAACAACGTATCAAATTTTATACTGATTTTATTTATGAAAATGATTTGGCAAAATTTGACATAAAACTATTAAGAAAAGAATTAAATTTTGATGAATCTGAAAATAACGATACTACAAATAAAATACAACGCAATCAAAATATTATAAAAATATTTACATACGGAACCAAAGACGAATGTGCTGCTTGTAAAAATAAATATAGCATTGATGATAGAAGTTTCAAAAGAAAAAATAATCCTGATAGATATTATTTAGAAATTCATCATTGTATTAGTTTAGGAAAAAATAAAGAATTAGATGTATTAGAAAATTTGACTAAATTATGTCCTACTTGTCATAGAGCATTAAGTAAAAATAGTTCTGCTGAAGAACATCAAAAAAACTTAATTTCCGAAATACTAAATAACAATGAAAACAATTTAGAATTCGCAAAAATAATATTTGATAACACTAATTTTAATTACTTAGTAAATAAAATTTACGAACATTTAAAATAAAATTTTTCCACGAGATTTCATAAAAAATTTTCATAATTTCTCGTGGAAATTTTGTGGTTTATAGTTTCTACAAATCTTTACTAATTCTTTGGAAAATTTGATCTAACAAATTCATAGCCAAATCAATTTCTGCATTGCTTATATCCAAAGACGGAGCAAAAGTTATCACGTTTTTATAATATCCGCCAACGTCCAACACCAAGCCGTATTTTTTGCCATCTACAACTAAATCTCCTTTGATGCCTTCATCTACGATTTTGTCCATCAAACGTTTGCTGGGCGTGAAGCCATCTTTTTCACAGATTTCCGCACGTAATGCCAAACCTAAACCATCAACATCACCGATAAAACTATATTTTTTCTGTAATTGTTTTAATCCTTGCAAGAAATACGCTCCGGCTTGTTTGACTTTGCTTTCGTAATCAATTTCCTCCAACATTTCCATAGTTGCCAAAGCTGTGGCAGTTCCTAGCGGATTTGAAGCAAATGTAGAATGCGTAGAACCACAAGGAAAAACTTTCGGATTGATCAATTCTTCTTTTGCCCAAATTCCTGCTAACGGATTTAAGCCATTAGTCATAGCTTTTCCAAAGACAATTACATCTGGTTTGATTTCAAAATTTTCCAAAGCCCATTGTTTTCCGGTGCGATAAAATCCCATTTGAATTTCATCATCAACCAATAAAATATTATGCTGATCCAAAACTTTTTTAAGTTTTTGATAATATTCTTTCGGTGGAATTACATAACCGCCGGTGCCTTGTATGCTTTCAACATAAAAAGCGGCATATTCGGCTTCATTGGCTTTGGCGTCCCAAATTCCATAATATTCGGTTTCAAAAAGGCGTTCAAACTGTTTTATGCAATACATATCACAGTTATCACGCTGTTTTTTGTATGGGCAACGGAAGCAATATGGAAACGGCACAAATTGAGCGCGTTCGCCAAAATGTCCATAACGACGACGATAACGATAAGAAGAGGTAATGGAAGATGCTCCCAAAGTTCTGCCGTGATAACCGCCTTCAAAAGCGAACATCAAACTTTTGCCACCTTTGGCATTACGAACTAATTTTATGGAATCTTCAATGCTTTGTGATCCGCCGACGTTAAAATGCACCCGACCTTGTTCGCCCCAAGTTTTTGCTACGTTTTGGCAGATTTTTTTGGCTAACAGGATTTTTTCTTTATGCAAATATTGCGATGCTAATTGAGGCAAATCGTCAGTTTGTTTTTTCAGAGCGTTAGAAATTCTCGGATTTTTATAGCCAAAATTTACCGCCGAATACCACATTTGTAAATCTAAAAACGGCGTTTCATTACGGTCATATAAAAAACTGCCTTGACAATCTGTAAAAATTTTTGGCGGTTCCAAATAATGCACAGTATCGCCGTAAGAACAATATTTTGTTTCATCGGCGAGAAGTTGTTGCTCTTCTTGAGCGGAAATAGTTTTCATTTTGTATGAATTTTGTAAAAAATAATGCTGAATAATAAATTTCCACGAGATTTTATAAAAATATTTTGAAAAAAATATTAAAAAAAATATTAAAAAAAATATTAAAAAAAATATTAAAAATCTCGTGGAAAATTTGTTTTTTTATACAAAGCAATTATGATTTCCGCAACAAATTGCCGCTGCCAAAGCATCGGCTGCATCACTTTGCGGAGTTGCGTCCAAGTTTAATAATCGCACTATCATATGCTGAACTTGCTTTTTATCTGCTTTGCCATTTCCGGTGACCGCTTGTTTGATTTGTAACGCCGAAAATTCTATGACCGGCAATTTATGAAAACTCAAAGCCGCCAAAGCCGCTCCACGTGCTTGACCGAGCAATAAAGTTGAATTTGGATTTACATTGACGAACACTTTTTCTATACAAGCGGCGTCGGGCTGATATTGCTGAATAATTTGGCTTATGCCGTCAAAAATTGTGCCTATGCGTTGGCTTAAATTTTGATTTTGTTGATTTTTGTCGGATTTTATGCAACCGCTGACTATGTAATGATATTTGTTATTCTGCTTTTGAATAATCCCAAAACCAGTGGAACGCAAACCCGGATCAATTCCTAAAATTTTAATCGTCATCCTCGCTTTCTTGCTCAATCAATTTTAAATGAGTTCGCATTTTATAGAAATTAGAAATACAGAATTTTTTCCACGAGAATTCCAAAAAAATTTTGAGAAAACTCGTGGAAAATAATCAAAAATCAAAAATCAAAAATCAAAAATCAAAAATAATTAAGAATTAAAATTTCACACGATTTTTATAAAGTCCACAAAACAAATTTTATTTTTTCCTTTCTTTTATTTTTGAGGCTTTCAAATATGAAGAATCTTAGTTTAAGTGCAAAAACAATCGGTGTTGTTGTATTGCTATTCATTGTGATTATTGCAATTCTTACAACTTACACTTATCAAAAAGTCAAAACTGACACAATTAACTATTTCAGCGATATCCAAAAAATCGCTCTCGGTTCGGCGTTCAATACCATAAATATCACGATGAACACTGAAGCATCGCAACATTTATCGGCAATTGGAGATTCCATTCTTATTCACGGAATTCAAAACGTGCAGCTTATCCTTGACGATGCAGCAGAATTGATTCACTATCCAAAAGTTTATGTTGCCTTTGAAAATCACACCAGTTATGTAAATTGGTTAGATACAGATATGCGTCCGTTAAAAAATGCCGTTTGGGATGTAAATAAAAGTTTAGTCAATGAAGAATGGTATAAAAAAGCCAAATCCAACGGCAAAATGTATGTCAGCAAAATTCATGAATTAGCCGATGGTCCTTTCAAAGGTCGTAAAGTTGCGACCGCTGCAATGCCGTTACATAAAGATGGGGCTTTTGTCGGAGTAATTGCTGTTGATATTTTTTCGGATGAATTTCAACCGAGATTTAAACATTTTGTCAGCGAACAAGTGCCAAGTCAAAATGTATTTTTGTTAGATAATAATAATACAATCTTTTCTCATGATGATCCAGAAGTGGTTCGCACTCAAAAAAGTGGAAATTTAAAAGAAAAATTGATGGAAGCATTAAAAAATACCAAAGAAGAAACCGGTTATTTTGAATATACAAAATTCAACGGCAAAGCAGGTATGGCAAGATTTAAAAAATTTCCATTCGGTTGGACTGTTGTTGTAGCTGCTGAAAAATCCGATTACAACAATACTTTAACCGAGAATCTTATCGGTCAAGGAATTGCCGCCTTCATTATGTTGCTTCTTGGATCCGCAGTGCTTTATGTGGCTTTACGTTATTTCTTATCGCCAATTACTGATATTGAACAAAGCATAGGCGATACTTTCAAATATGTAAATCACGAGTTAAATCAAGAACCAAAACCTTTAAATATCAAAACTGGTGATGAATTAAGTCGGATTGCTGAAATGATAAATGCAAATATCAAAAGCACTTCGTTAGACGTAAAACAAGATAGCGAAGCGGTAAAAAATTCTGTGGAAGTTGCCGAAAGCATAGAAAACGGAAATTTAACAGCTAGAATCACCAGCAATCCAAAAAATCCAGAATTGATAAAACT
>SFHR01000074.1 GCA_004555545.1 Dechloromonas aromatica (nom. nud.) | reverse complement strand
CTAAACAATTTAATAAATTGTCTTTGTTGCTAAAATATCTGCGTCCATCCTTTAAAAATTTTTTAATCTTTTTTTTTAAAATCTTTTTGGCTTGGCTTTCATTTTCGGCATCAAAAATAATAAAATTTGTTGGGTCTTCTGGTAATAAAAAGGTATCCTTAGAATGAAAAATATCCAGTGATAAGGAATACCCTCTCTTTATTTCATAGTCGTGGAAAAAACTTATTTGTGCTAAATACTTCATAATTACTCCAAATATTTTTTAAGATATCTTGTAAAGTTTATGATTTTACATAATTTTTTGAAATAATTTTAGAAAAATTTTATAAGTGACTTTTGTTTGTTTTGTAACATTATTCTGCGGTTATTTTGCTTATGTAATCTGCTAACTTGTTTAAAGCGGATTTTCGTTCGGCAAAGAAATCATCTATTAAATAAGTATTTAAGATTTTAGTATTCACGCCTTGCAACATTAAACTATGATTTAAAACTCGCTCACAAATAAACTGCTTTTCAACAATATTGCCGTCCAAAATTTTATTCAAGGTAGTTCTTACAAATCTGCGAGTATCGTGCGGTGTTATCTTGCCTTTGATTATTGCATTGTTTTTAATCAAATTGTTTAGATAAACATTTAAAGTGGAGGCATTTATTGATGAATTATTATTTTTATTAAAACTACGGAAAACGAATTTACTCCGGCTTTGTTGTAATGTTTTGAGTAAAGTAATCACCGGTTGTGAAAGTGGAATTTTTATTGCTTTTCCGTTCTTACTGCGTTCTGCTGGTAGAGTCCAAAAACTATTCTCAAAATCAAACTCGTTCCACGTGGCTTGTAATAATTCGTTTTTTCTAACTCCTAACATAAATAATAATTTGGTTGCCGTTGCTAAAATTTGATTTTTTGAATTATTCAACAAATTAAACAATTCTTTTAATTCGGCATCGCTGACAATTCGGTCACGAGGCTTAGATACTTCAAATTCAATTTCTCCGGACTTAATAATTTCAGCTGGATTATTGCTGATTTTTGTTGTTGTTTTATACAATTTTGCTTTTTCATAAATTGCAAATAACAACTTCGCAACTCGTGGCTTGGTTGTGCGATTTTTAATATTTTCTACAAAGTTTTTAATTTCTATTTCGTTGATATCATTTGCCGGAAGTTTTAAGAATTTGCTAATAGTAATTTTTTTGCCGTAGGAGTTGCTAATACTGGTTTCGTTGAATAATCTGACATCAGGTTCTAAAAATGCCCGTTTGATTAAAGATTTTTCGGCTTTGCTATTTTTTCTGTCTTCGTTAAATTTCTTTGAATTTGAGATATAAAAATTTGCCAAAGTTGAAATCGTGTGAATTTCCACGAGATTTTGCTCTTCGGTTGTCTTTAATTGTTGTTTTTCGGCGGCTACATTAACACCGTTAGCGACTTGGAGCCATAATTGTTTGTGCTTTACTCGTGCAGTTTGCAAGTCAATATTTGCCAAACTTCCAAGTGAATAGACAAATTTTTTTCCGTTAAATAAGTAACGATATTGCCAACTCGCCGAATTTGCGGTGGTTTTGATTAAAAGCAATCCGCTTCCGGCGGAGATTTGCGTTTTGATTTTATTTTTTAAAAATTTTTCAATATCACGGCTGGTAATTTTTTCATTAAAGAATTTACGCATTTTGCATCTCCAAAAACTTATTCAAAATAACAAATTTCAATATTAACTTATACACTAATATTGAAATTATATTCTGTAAAGTGCTTAAAATGCAGTAAAATTATAACTATTTACAAAATCACATAATTTACAATGTTCCTTTATTTATGCCTTTTTTTTGTGCTTTTTTGAAAACTGCGTTTATAGAAAAATTTTTCGGTTTATCTCACTGCGTCAAGGTTGGCAACGATTTTCACATAATAAAAATCTACAGCAAAAATTTTCCACGAGATTTTCCAAAAATTTTTTGAGATTTCTCGTGGAAAATTTTTTGATTACCATTCAATTTATAAATTTATATTATCTCGAATTTTTTCAAAGATCTTTTTTTCATATTTTTATAAAGATTACAAAAAAAACCAAATTAACAAGTCAGTTTATACTTATTTAGTAGTATTTGTTCTTGAAAACTTTGAGTATTTTTTATAAAAATTTTAATATATTATTATTATTAGCGAAAAAAATCCTAGTAATATCGGTGCTTATCGTATTTTTTGTATAATTTGTAAAATATATAAAATATATGTAAAATATAAAAAATCTTTAAAGAACATATTAAAATGAGGTTTTTATGATAAATTACAATGATAATTTGTTTTCAGTTATGTTTGGTAACATTATGACTATATCATCAGTAAACGGTGTTTGCATTGGACAATGCACTGGTTGCATGTGTAGTTGTCGTTGTTCTTGTTATAATACAGATGATTCTTTATTTTTGGAGTGGTAAAATGATAGCATGTGAAAAAGATTACCAAAATTTGTGGGGCAATATTGAAGTAACTGATGTGTGCACTATGGCACGTTGTGCGTGTGTTGCTTGTAATTCCTGTACTTGTGCTTGTTCATGTCGGGTGAAATCTGAAAATGAAGAAATAGAATGGTAAAATTTTCTAGATTTACTCATAGATTTGATTTAGTAGATGCTGTCGCTTTGTATCATTCTTTGAGAATGAAGCCTATATTTTTAAAAAAAAATATATTGCATACATTGGATAATTGGATTTCTACTAAATCATCAAATTTAGACAATGTTCCCGTAGATCTGACAGATACGGTTTCAACCTTATTAAAATATAAAATTCTAACATCTACAGAGGATGAAGACTCAAGAGTATTAGATTTTGTAAAATCTAAAATACCAAAACCCTCTGTAAATGTGTGCTATATGATCATTAGTGAGATGTGTAATCTTGCTTGTAAGTATTGTTTTGTTGGTAACAACAACAAAAATATAAGAGAAAAATATTTTCAAGGAAATAACATGTCTAAGCTAATTGCTGATAAGGCAGTGTCATTTTTTTTGCGTCAGCTTAAATTATCTCAAATAGGATATACAGAGATCAGTAAACCTATAATTATCTTTTATGGAGGAGAACCTTTAATAAATTTCCCTATTTTGGTGTATATTGCTGAAACCATAAATACTTTAAAATCAAGTGATATTTACTTAAAGGATGTAGAATTATCACTTATAACAAATGGTACTCTTTTAGATGAAGAAAAAATATTAAAATTAAAAGATTTAGGAGTTTCTATAGCTATTTCTGTAGATGGTTTTACAGAAGAAGATAATAGTATGCGTGTAGATCCAAAAGGAAATACCATTTTTAATAAATTACTTTCATCTCTTGATTTATGTAAACAACTTGGGGTAAAAATATCGTTATCTGTTACTCTAACTGAGAATACTATAAAAAACACAAAGAATATTTTAAATTTAGTAGATAAATATAATATTAAGGCGTTTGGATTTAATATTATGATGTCTAGTAGCGATTTCATTTTATCTAATGAATATAATGAAAGAGCTGCTCAATTCATCATTGATGAATTTTTAGAATTAAGAGAACGAGGTATATACGAAGATAGAATTATTAGGAAATTAAGATCTTTTTCATCATCTAAAATTTATTTTTCAGATTGTGCTGCTACATCTGGAGGGCAAATTGTTATTTCTCCAGATGGTAAGGTTGGGATATGCCATGGTTGCTTAGCGGATAAATCATATTTTATTTCTGATGTTTTTGATGAGAAATTTAATGCATGTGAAAATGAAACTTTTTTGGAGTGGAGCCAGATAACCCCTGTTAATCAGAATTTGTGTTTAGATTGTCCTGCATTAGGTATATGTGGAGGTGGATGCCCAATAAATGCACGGAATTTAAAACAAGAAAATACTATACACTCTGTAGATGAGAGGTTTTGTTCTCATTCAAAGAAAACATTAGAATTTTTTATTAAAGACTTATACAACATTATAATGAATAATAAAAATGAAAAATGATGATATCATTAGTATTACCGGAATTTGTACTCATAATTTAAAAAATATTGATGTATTCATAAAAAAAAATGAGATAAATTTAATTATAGGACCATCTGGTAGCGGAAAATCTTCCCTTGTATACGATACTATTGCAAAAATAGGTAAAAAAGAATTAATGATATTGTTATCCAGTGATGTTGCAGAAAATGATTATTTAGTAAACAACTATAAAAATATACCTATAACCATACCAATAAAACAAATAAATAATAATAATAATATACGTTCTACCATAGGAACTTATTTTGGATTTAATTACAGCATATCATTAATTTTTGCATCATTGTTAAATAAAAAACCTTCTTTTTTTTCTTTAAATAAAAGGGATAATTTCTGCCAAAAATGTCACGGTTTAGGGTATCTAAAGGAAATAGATATAAATAAAATTCTTAATCGCAAATTAAGTGTAAAAGATAATCCTATAAAATGTTGGAATAAAAACAAAGATTTTTATTCCAACATTTTAATTTCATATTGTAAAGATGAAAATATAGATATTTCAAAGCCTTTTTACTTGTTAACAGATGAAGAACAAAATAAAATTTTATATGGTGAAAGTAAAGAAAAATACTCTATAAAATATAAGAAAGTAAACAGAATTGCACAAAGAAGTACAAAATATTATGGAGTGCTTACTAAAATTCCAATGTTGTTAAATTCTTCTATAAGTAAAGATTTTTATACTGATTTTGTATGTGATGAATGCATGGGGAAAAAATATTCTCCTATTTATGATTTGTATAAAATATGTGGAATATCTATAGGAGAATTCATGACTATGAAATTTTCAAATTTAATCTCATTTATTGATAATATTAATTGTTATGCAAAAAATACTAAGCTGAATTTAATTTTAAAAACTGTTGAATTTTTTGTAAAGAAAGCTGTCGAATTTCGTCTTGGTCATTTATGTTTTCACAGAGCTATTCCTACATTATCTGGGGGGGAAGTCCAAAGATTAAAAATGATACAATTATTTAATACTCAACTTTCTAATTTATTAGTTATTTTAGATGAGCCTTTATCCGGCTTATCTGGTATAGAAAAAAATATAATATTTAAAAATATATGTGAATTAAAAAATAAACATACTATTATTATAGTTGATCACAGTAATTTGTTTATTAATGTGGCAAAAAAAATATATGTTTTGGGGCCAAAGGGAGGAAAATATGGGGGATATTTGTTAGATAAAAATGAATATTTAGAAAATGAAAATAAAGTAATAAATTTTTGCAGTATCGAGAATGATGTAACAAATAAAGAACTTATAGATGTAAATATTCATTCAAAAATATATCATTATAATGGAGTAATGATTAAATTTTTAAAAGGGCAAATGAATTTGGT
>SFHR01000073.1 GCA_004555545.1 Dechloromonas aromatica (nom. nud.) | reverse complement strand
AAGTGCATAAGTTTATTTTTATCATTAGTTTTTTATACATTTTATATTATATAATAAATTATAATTTGCAATAAATTCATAACTATAAAAATAAATTTTCCACGAGATTTCTAAAAATTTTTTTGAATTTCTCGTGGAAATTTTGTATTAACAAAACAATCTTTTAATTTATTTTTATTAAGTTTAAATCTTTTAAGTGTTTTACAAAATTATTTATAATTAGTTCAGTTCTTTCGTTAATTTCATTATCAGTAAAATCTGTTAAATTTGCAAATTTTGGATCATTTGCCATATTTAATAAATCAACTATTTTTGTTGCTTTATTCGGTTTTATTTTGCCAAGATAACATAATCTTTTATTTTGGAAATTAAAATTTGCTGCAACGTTATTTATAGATCTTTCTAACAAAGATTTATTGCCTAATGAATCTACATTTTCTGGATTTTTTAATATATCAAATTTTAATTTACTTTTGGGAAAGATATGCTCAATATCATAAAATTCACTGGTATTTAATAGTTCTTGAATTTCTTGGTTATTATTGCTATTATAAACCCACCAAGATAGTATCGCTTTAGTCATTTTTTTGTTATTAGAAGCATTAAATTTTTCCATACTGCTTCTTATATCATCTTCAGAAAATAAATAATCTTTAAAAGTTATTTCTTTATGTTTTTTAATTTCTACCATTTCATTAAATAATGGTGTTTTTAAATTAGATACTCCCGGATATACAAATTCAGTTGCTAAAACAAAAGCTACGATTTTTTTCAAGAATAATTCAAACTTATTATTATCTAACAGTTCTTTATCATTTTTATTGCTCATAAAATATACAGAAACAATAAAAGTCCACATATTATTTGGAGCAAAATTTAAAATAAATAATTGTTTTAAAACATCATTACTAAACCTTTCTGAATTTTGATCATATATATCATTCCAAAAATTTACTAACGCTTTTAAATCTTCAAAAGTGGCTTTATTTTTGAGCAATTCATACTTCACGTTCCCCCATTTTTCATAAAATTTGCGTAATCCTTCTACGGAATTTGTTTTAATATTATTCTTTGCTCTGACACAATGCATATAGCGAATAAATATTTCATCGGTCGGATCGTTGCGGGTTTTATCAAAAATTTTTTTACATATTTTAGTTAAGTTTTCCCAATCTTCCAAAAAAGGTTTTTTTTGGTTTATACTCAAAAAATATTTATATAATTGTGATTTAAAAATATCAGAATCAGAAAGCGGTTTGCCTCTATCATTTAAAGTTGAAAAGATTTGTAAAGCATCTTCTTGGTTTTTTGTTGAAATAGGTAATAAAACGCAATTATGCAAAATTCTAATCGGCAAATGAGAAAAAAAATTCGCAAACTTGTTTGCAAACTCATTAATTTTATTGACAAAAAATTTATAATTATTAGCATAATTACTTATGTTAGTATCCGGAATTTTTCCTTCTTTTAAAATAGTAGTTAATTCATTTTTATTATAATCATCGGTGGAATCAAGATTTATTTTTAATGAATTTTTATCAATGTTACCAAAAACATCTGACTTCCAAATACATTTAGATAAAGATATATAAGTATTATCTACGGCAGGATCGCCTTGTATTACTTTTATCATATTTTTATATTTAGAGTAAAATGCTCTTAATAATAACATCAAAGTTGTTAAACGTTGTTGTCCGTCTATTACTTCGGTTTCTTTATTACTATTTTTAAAAGTAACTATTGTACCTAAAAAATAAACATCTTCTGCAGAATCAAAATTTTTAAGTACTCCATTGGGAAAAATAAAGTTTTGAATATCTTCCCATAAAGTTTCACACTCATCTATTCTCCAAGAATAAGGACGTTGATAATCAGGAATCAAAAAATAATTGTCTAACTCCGAAAATAATTTGTAAATAGTTTTTTGTTCAGCACGTAACTCTAACATAAAAATTTTCCTTTAAAATTATAAAAATAGTATATCAAATATATCAGTTTTTCCACGAGATTTCTAAAAATTTTTTTGAATTTCTCGTGGAAAAATTTTACTTTACTTCTCGGCAAATTACTTTATAATTACTTTATATTATTTTCCGTAATTATTCATAATTCATAATTCATAATTCATAATCTGCTAAATGTTATTTGCTACGTCAATAACAAATCTAAATTTACCTTGACCGCTCGTTAATTTATCATACGCTTCGTCAATTTGAGTTGGCTTGATCATTTCTATTTCCGGATAGATATTATTTGCCACTGAAAAATCTAACATTTCCTGCGTTTGAGCAATTCCACCGATTAACGATCCGTAAATTTTGCGATGTTGTGTGAAAACTAATTCGGAAACACTAATGCCGACGTTATCGCTGGTTGGCGGCAATCCGACAATTCCCATTTCTCCGCCGAATTTTAGCAATTCCAAATAATTTTTCACTGAATATTTTGTCGGAATCGTTGATAAAATTACGTCAAAGCGTTCTTTAACTTGTTTTGCGTCGTTAGTTGTATAAAAATTTTTCACGCCTAATTTTAACGCTTCGGCTTTTTTATTTTCGTTCCGTGCGAATACCGAAACTTCGGCTCCGAACGCCAAAGCATATTTCACCGCCATCACGCCGAGACCTCCAAAACCAGCGATCGCTACGGATTTTTTTCCGTTTGAATTATCGTCACAATGACTGAATTTCAACGGCGAATAAGTGGTAATTCCGGCACATAAAAGCGGAGCAACTTTGGTTAAATCAGCGTTTTTCGGCACTTTGATAGCAAAACGTTCGCTGACAACAATATTGTCAGAATAACCGCCGTAAGCAGGAGTATTGTTATGGAAAACATCAACGCTATCATAAGTGAAAACGGCTTTTTCGCAGAACTGCTCCAAACTTTGACGACAAGCATCGCACTCACCGCAACTATTGACTAAACAACCGATTCCGGCGATATCGCCGATTTGGAACTTGCTGACGTTTTTGCCGACCGCAATCACTTTGCCGCAAATTTCGTGACCGGGAACCATAGGATAAATGCCGTCACGCCACTCGCTACGGGCGGAATGAATATCGCTGTGACAAATTCCGGCGTATAGAATTTGCAATAAAACGTCGTTATCACCGAGCGGATGACGTTGGAAATCAAAAGGTTTAAATTTTGCGGACTTATTTTCTACCGCCCAACCTTTGGCGGAAATATTTTTGCCGTTTTTAGCTTCATCTAAATATTTTTGATATTTTGCACTACAATCGCACATAATGCTAATTCCTTTCGCGTTAAGAATAAAAAATTAAAAAAGAAAAAAAAAGAAAAAAGAAAAAAGAAAAATAATAAATAGAACAAAAATAAAAAATATTTTAATTATTAAAAATTTAATTTTCTACTTGTTTGACAAAAATAGGAAATCTGGGTTTTCCGGTTTTAGTAAATTCTCGAAATTTGAATTCTATAAACTCGCCGACTTTTGGAGGATTTTCGCGTTGTAAATCAGAAAGTCCGCTGCCAATATTGAATTCCAAAATAGTATTTGTATCTGGATTTTTCCAACGGACTTTTAGCGATCCGACTTTGCCATTATACTTTCCTTTGCCGTCTTTATAACCGATTACTTCGGCAATACTTTCACGCCAAATTTTGAATTTTAATAAATCACTACTTCTGCCACTGTGATATAAAGAATTAGCTTTATGCAACATTAAACCTTCGCCGCCTATTTTTTTTACTTCATCAAATTTTGCGAGTAATTCGCTTTGAGAATTTAGTTTTATTTGCGGAATAATTTCTATATAAGTAGATTTAATTTTGCCGTTTTGTTTTAGTTTTAGTAAAGTGTTATAACGAGCTAAAAAATCGCCATCACAACTCGGACATTCAAATATTAAAAATTTGACATTTTTCCACGAGTTTTCGTTTATTTTTTTTGAGTTATTAGTATCCTTTTTCTGCCGAGTTAAAGCCGAAATTTTTTCAAAATCTCCGGAATTTCTACCTAACCATAATTCGCCATCTAATTTTATATTATTTGGGAAATCTTGCAAAAACCATGACGGAGCTGAAATGTTTTCGCCGCCACGAGACCATAAATTTTTGCCATCCCAAAAAGCCCGAACGCCATCAAATTTTTCGCTGACTAAATAATCAGAAATTTTGATGTTAGTTTTGTTAGGTTCATAAACTTTTGCTAATAAAAAATCTGGAGTGACTTCTGTATTTTCTACGGCAAAAATTTGCGTATTATTAACGGCAATAAAAAAGCAAATTACTACCAAAAAAAATTTATGAAATCTCGTGGAAAATTTACGCATTTTTAATACTTTATATTTTAAATTTCATTGTTTAGCAATTTATATAAAATAGAATTTGGCTTTAAAAATTTGTTAATTTCTTCTGGCGTAAAACTTATTTCATAAGGGCCACAAGCATAAGGAGCAATTTCATAAAATGAATAATATGCAAATAATTGATTTTGTTTAGTTTCTGTATTTTTAAGAATTCCTACATTGGTTGGAAAATATAAATTTTCGCCTTTATCAAATAAACAATTATAATATTCTTTATCGGCTTTGATTTTATTTTTAATCATTGCCACTAATTGCGGATTGTATTTATAGGAAAAGTTTTTATCTTTAACACTATCTTTAAAAGCGTCTTCCAATAATTTTTCTACATCTAATTTAGTTTGTGTTTCTGTGTTATAAAATCTATATTCCATACCACCAATGCCGTGAGCACCGCCAGAAAATATATAACTTCCAATAGTTGTTATTAAATACTTTTTATCTTTACTGATAAATATCGGTGTTATGTTATAGCTATCGTCATAAGTATAAAGTTCATCAGAAGGTAAAGCTTTCCATTCTGCAAGAGAAGCTAAACAATCTTCTTTGAATTTAGCGGCATTTAAATCAGGAGGAGTTAAATTTGCATAAGGTTCTTTGAAAATGAAAAAGGTACCATCTGAACTAAAATCTTTTGGTTCTTTTTCTATATTTTTGCGGTGACTTTCGTGTTTTACGTTAAATAATTCATAATCTAAACCGACTAAATTATCTTTACTACTTGCGGGTACAACTTTGATTTTTTTGACTTTGCAAATACCATTAGCATTAGTTTTGGTTTTAGTTTGCGTAGTATCAGCAAAAACATAATTACTATTAGAAAAAATTGCCGTAGCAATAAATATTGATGAAAGTATAGAAAATTTTTTCATAATTGTTCTACTTAAACTTAAAATTATATTTAAAATTATATTTAAAATTATATTTAAAATTATTATTTAGTTTCAGCAGTTTCAGCTGATTTTGGCATACCGCAATTCTTCTAATAATTGCTGTCCGTTACGATCGTCGCTCAAATAATATTCTGAAATGATAATATCGTAAGTATCCTTTTTGACG
>SFHR01000021.1 GCA_004555545.1 Dechloromonas aromatica (nom. nud.) | reverse complement strand
TTGCAACGCGTTGATTCTTTGGATATTACCACCGTTAAAGGTGCTAACGATGCTATCCATATTGTTGACCAAGCTATCGATTCAGTTAATGCTCAACGTGCTAAATATGGTGCTTTGCAAAACCGTTTTGAATCAACAATTTCTAACTTGGCAACTTCTTCTGAAAATGTTAGTGCTGCTCGTAGCCGTATCCAAGATACCGACTTCGCATCAGAAACCGCTAACTTGTCTCGTTCTCAAGTATTGCAACAAGCTGCAACTTCAATGTTAGCACAAGCAAACCAATTGCCAAACAACGTCTTGACATTGTTAGGTTAATCGTTAATTCGGTAATTAAAAAATTAAATTCAAATAAATTTAGTATTTAATTTGAGTTGTCTCCCAGCAAAAATAAAATGCTGGGAGTTTTTTTATGTAAATTTTTTATGCAAATTTTTTATGCAAATTTTTTATGCAAATAAAAATAAAAATTTCCACGAGAAATCGCAAAAAATTTTTGAAAATTTTTGAAAATTTTTATAAAAATCTCGTGGAAAATTGTTTTTTATTTTTTTTATTTTTATAACTTAACTTTTTTTATATTTTCTGTGCGTATAAATCGTGTTCGTCAGAATCTATGATTTTGGCATTGATAAACTCGCCGGGCTTGGCATCAAAAAAGTTGTCTAAAACCACCACGCCATCAACTTCCGGAGCGTCATATTTGCTTCTGCCGATAGTTCCTTCTTCATCAACCATATCTACCAAAATTTGCAGTTGGCTATCAATTTTTTGCGATAATTTTTCCGCAGAAATTTCTGCCTGATTTTCTAACAACCAATCGCGACGCTCCATTGCTAACGCTTCCGGAACTTTATCGGCAAAATTATTCGCCACCGCTCCAACAACATCCGAATAAGCAAAACAACCAACGCGATCCAATTTTGCCTCGTCCAAGAATTGCAAGAGCAAATCAAAATCGGCATCGGTTTCGCCGGGAAAGCCCGTGATAAAAGTAGAACGAATCGCCAAATCCGGACAAATTTTTCGCCAATCACAAATTCGCTGCAAAGTGTTTTCTATAAATGCTGGACGCTTCATTGCTTTCAAAATTTTTGGCGATGCGTGTTGTAACGGAACGTCCAAATACGGCAAAATTTTTCCTTCCGCCATCAGAGGCAAAATTTCATCCACGTTTGGATACGGATAAACATAATGCAAACGCACCCAAACTCCTAACGAAGCTAAGGCTTGACAAAGTTCTTTCAAACGCGTTTTCATCGGTCTGCCGTTATAAAATCCGGTGCGATATTTCAAATCTACTCCGTAAGCGGAAGTATCTTGAGAAATCACCAAAATTTCTTTGACGCCGGATTTCACTAATAATTCGGCTTCGTTCATAACTTCTCCCAATGAACGCGAAACTAATTTCCCGCGTAATTTTGGAATTATGCAAAACGAGCAATCGTGATTACAACCTTCAGAAATTTTTAAATATGCGAAATGCTCCGGCGTCAAACGCACACCTTGCGGAGGAATTAAATCAGCAAAAGGTTCGTGCGGACGCGGTAAAAATTTATGCACCAAGTCCATAACTTCGGCACAAGAATGCGGCCCGGTGACCGCTAAAACATTTGGATAAGTTTTTTGAATTATTTGCTGATGATGCTCGGCTCCCAAACAACCGGTGACAATCACTTTATCATTTTGCTGCAACGCTTCGCCGATGGCATCCAAAGATTCTTCAATGGCGGCATCAACAAAGCCGCAAGTGTTGATAATCAACAACGCAGCGTTGTTAGCATTTTCTAAATTATTGCCGTCACAAATTTCATAACCTTCGCTTTGCAGACGGGTCAAAATCAATTCGGTATCGCTACTGGCTTTTGGGCAACCAAGCGAAATAATTCCAATTAACAGATTTTCAGCCATAACATTTTTTGATATTTTTACGATTACTTATAAAAATTTATAAAAATTTATAAAAAATAAAAAAATTCCACGAGAATTCTAAAAAATTTTTTGAAAAATATTTTAAAAATCTCGTGGAATTTTGGTTTTTGTGATTTTGTGATTTTGTGATTTTTAGCCAAAAAAATTTAACTTCAATAAAATTCCTAACAAAGTTGCAAAAATTCCGCCACCGAAAGTTTTTAATAAAAATTCGTTTTTATCCATTTTGCTTTCTATGCGTAAAATATCCATTTTTATATCGTGAATATCGCCTTTGGTTGCCAAAAGTGATTGAACGCTTTCATCTAAAATTTGTTGCTGAATTTGAGTTAATGCTTCGGCTTGTTCTTCGGAAAAACCTGCTTTTTTTAGTTTTTGCACAGATTTGAAAGTGTCAAATGTAACTGCGGACATAAATTACTCCTTTATTTATTTTTTGATTTTTTATATTTTCCACGAGAATTCTAAAAAATTTTTTGAAAAATATTTTAAAAATCTCGTGGAAAATATTTTTTTATGTATTTTTTATGCTTTTTTTATTCTTGTTCCGGAATAATTCTTTCTACGCCATCCACGCTAACTCTATCTGCGGACAGCGAAATCTGCAAATCTATGGGCGTGGCAGAATATACATTTTCTTTGAAAATCAAACCTTTTTGTGACGTCTTTATGGGATATTCAAAAATCGCCGTAGATTTTTCCACATTCAAATGATTATAACCGGCAACCACCGCCAAATAACGAGCATTTTGCACGCGATCCATTTTTATATCGGTCAGCGTGTTCGGCTGAATATACAAACTTTTAGCCGCCAACGCACCAAAGCCAGATTTGTCGTCTTTATCTAAATTGCAATTGAGGGCTTTATCAATGCCGCCGTCAATGGCGATATTTGTGTTAAACAGCGTCGGATCGCTTAATTGCATAACGCAAACATTGATCGCCAAAGCATAATTTGCTCCGTTGATGTTGAAATTGTTGAGTTCTTTATCAGCGATAATCACCGAATGAATACCGTCTTTGAGCGTTTGCCAATTTATCTGAAACGGATCGGTTACCGGCGCCGGTTGAAAATTATCAAGTCCGCTTTTGGACGGCGGATTGCTGCCACAAGCGGGAATTATCAACAAAAAAGACGTAAATAAAAATTTTTTGAACATAAAAATTAAAGCAACAAAAAGAATAAAAATTTTTTCCACGAGATTTCTAAAAAAATTTTTGAAAAAATATTTTAAAAATCTCGTGGGAAATTTGTTTTTTTTATTTTTTATTTTTTATTCACTTTTTACCAAATTATCAATTTTGGCAATCAGCGTTAATAATTCTTCCATTTGCGATAATCTCCACGAATTTGCTCCGTCCGACCACGCTTTTTCTGGATTCGGATGCGTTTCCATAAAAATTCCGGCAACTCCGACCGCAATGGCGGCTCGTGCTAAAACCGGAATAAATTGACGATCTCCGCCAGAAGAATCTCCGCAACCGCCGGGCAATTGCACGCTATGAGTTGCATCAAAAATCACCGGACAACCCGTATTTTTCATAATTTCCAACGACCGCATATCGGCAACCAAATTGTTATAACCAAAACTATAACCACGCTCACACACCATAATGTTATCGGCGTTGGCGTTGGCAGATTTGGCTTTGGCGACTACATTTTGCATTTGCTCGGGAGCTAAAAATTGTCCTTTTTTGATATTCACCGGCTTTCCGCAAGTAGCAACCGCACAAATAAAATCCGTCTGACGGCATAAAAACGCCGGAGTTTGCAGAACATCAACCACCGAAGCAACTTGGGAAATATCAGAAATTTCGTGGACGTCAGTTAAAACCGGAACGCCGATTTTTTGCTGGACGCTTTGCAGATATTTCAGACCGGTATCAATTCCGGGCCCACGTTTAGACGCTCCGGAACTACGATTTGCTTTATCATAAGACGCTTTGAAAATGTAATTGATTTTCAATTTTTGGCAGATTTCTTTGAGTTGTCCGGCGACATCAAGGCATAACATTTCGCTTTCGGCGGTGCAAGGGCCGGAAATAAGAAAAAACGGCAAATTATTAGCGACTTCAAAATTACATAATTTCATAAATTATTTTCCTTTCTACTTTTTAATTTTGAAAATTTTCCACGAGAATTCTAAAAAATTTTTTGGAAATCTCGTGGAATTTTGGTTTTTGTTTTTTATTTTTTTACACGCCTTTTTTCAAACTTTCTTGAATAAATGCGTCTAAATCGCCATCCAAAACGGCTTGAGTATTTCCGGTTTCATAACCGGTGCGTAAATCTTTGATTCTGGACTGATCCAAAACATACGAACGAATTTGATAACCCCAAGCGATATCAGATTTTTCACTTTCTAATTTTTGCTGCTCGGTTTGCTTTTTACGCAATTCAAGTTCATACAATCTTGCACGGAGCATTTTCCAGGCTTCGTCGCGATTTCTATGCTGGGAGCGATCATTTTGACATTGCACTACAATGCCAGTTGGCAAATGCGTAAAACGCACGGCGGAATCAGTTTTATTGATATGCTGACCACCAGCGCCGGAAGCCCGAAAAGTATCAATTCGCACATCCGCCGGATTGATTTCAATTTGTATGGAATCGTCAATTTCCGGATAAACAAAAACTGAGGCAAAACTCGTATGGCGTTTGAAATTAGCGTCAAATGGAGATTTGCGAACTAAACGATGCACTCCGGTTTCCGTGCGTAAAGTTCCGTAGCAGTAATTGCTATCGCCGTTAGTTTTTATTTTAATAGTTGCACTTTTGATTCCTGCAACATCACCGGGCGATTCTTCCAAAAGTTCTACGGCAAAACCTTTTTTCTCGGCGTATTTCAAATACATTCTTAACAACATTTCTGCCCAATCTTGAGCTTCAGTTCCACCGGCTCCGGACTGGATTTCTAAAAAGCAATCGTTGGCGTCATTTGGTTGGCAAAACATCCGCTGGAATTCTAATTTGGCGATTTTTTGTTCAATTTGTTGATTATCTTCGCTGATGCTTTGTAAAGTTTCGGCATCGTTTTCGGCTTTGCTTAAATCAAAAAGTTCTTGAGAATCTTTGATTTGTTGAGAGATTTCTTGCAAAGTTAGCACCACGTTTTCTAACAATTTGCGTTGTTTGGAAAGTTCTTGAGCTTGTTGAGCTTGTTCATTCCAAATATTTGGATCTTCTAATTGTTGGCAGATTATGCTTAATTGTTCGGCTTTGCGGTCGTAGTCAAAGATACCTCCGCAAGTCATCACAGCGTTTGGAGAAATCATTTAATTTATTTTGAATTGAGTTAATTTGTTCGGCATCAAAAGTAATTTGATTTTGATTTGTCATATTTTTTATTCCTTTCTTAATGTTTAGATTTTTAGATTTGTAGATTTTCAGATTTTTAGATTTTTAAAATTTTAAATTTTCCACGAGAAATCTCAAAAAATTTTTGAGAAATCTCGTGGAAAATTGTTATTTTTTATGATTTTTTATTTAATTTCAGTAGAAAATTTCAGCAAAATATTTTTGCTTATCAAACCTAATTTTTTGGCGAATTTGCTTTCTATGCTTTCTTCAACGGAATAATCTTGAATATTTTCAGTTTTGAAAACATCACGCGAAACGCTTTCTACGGAACCAAATCCGTCAATCAAGCCTAAATTTATGCTCTGAGAACCTGTCCAAAATAAACCGCTAAATATTTGATTTTCTTCTGGATTTTTGAGTTTATTGCCGCGTCCAGCTTTGACCGCATTTATAAAATTTTTATGCACATCGTTCAGCAAATTTTGAACGTGATTTTTTTGCTCCTCGTTAATCGGCGAAAATGAATCTAAAAACGCTTTATTTTCTCCGGCGTGAAAAGCACGTCGCTCTACGCCGATTTTTTTGATTAACTCTTCAAAGCCGAAACCGTCCATAATCACGCCGATTGAGCCGACAATAGAAGATGGATTTGCGTAAATTTTTTCGGCGGCGGAGGCGATGTAATAAGCGCCGGAAGTGCCGGAATCTAAAATCACGGCGTATAAAGGTTTTTCGGGGAATTTTTTACGCAGTCGCATAATTTCGCTGAAAATCAAATCCGATTGCACCGGACTTCCACCGGGTGAATTGATTTGTAACAAAATTGCTTTGCTGGTTTTTTCTTCAAAGGCGGCATTTAAGGCTGCGTTGATATCTTTGGCGTTGGCTTCAGAATCAGCGGAAATCACGCCATTGACGGCAATCATTGCCACGTGTTCATCATCACTTGAAGCGGCGGCGTTGGTATTTTTTTTGTTATTTGCCGATTCCATATTGGTAATGGAAAAAATGATAAAGAAAACTAACAGAAAAAAACATAAGCGGAAAAAAATTTGCCAACGGCGTTTTAAGCGTTGTTCTTTGAGGGTTTCAAAAACTAATTTTTCTAAAACGGATTTTTCCCAGTTATTGAGATTATTGTTATCGTTCATAATTTGTATAAATATTTTTTATAACATTTTCCACGAGATTTCCAAAAAAATTTTTGAATTTCTCGCGGAAATTTGGTTTTTTTATTTTTATTTTTATTTTTATTTTTATTTATTTATTTTTATTTAATCAACGCGACAATCTTCCAAAGTAAATTTATTTTGCAAAATTCCATTTACTAACCATTTTGGTTGTCCGCCACGCCCAGACCATTGTTGAGTTTTATCTAATGGATTAACAAATTTTATTTTTACTTTATATCCGCCCAAACGCACTCTATTTTTGGCGATAGGCAAAATTTGTTCGCTCAAAAATTTTTTGACATCGCGTATTTTGTAAGATTTTGCCAAATTGCATAAATCTTGCAAAAAACCATTAACTTGTTCTGGGGAATATGTAAAATCGGTTTTTGCTTTCATTTTAGTTCTCCGAGATTTTTATTAAAATCTAAAATTGCTGAAATCAGTAAATCGGCAAATATTATAACTTTTATTTGATTTAATTTAATTTATAAAAAGGAAACAATAAAACAATAAATAATTATGACTTCTCAAGAAAAATTACAAAAATGTTATCAAAGTCTCCAAGCAAAATTAAAAATATTAAACATAGATTTCAAACCAGAAATCGCTTTGATTTTGGGAACCGGTTTAGGAAAACTCGCAGATGAAATTGCTATCAAAGCAACTTTGAATTATTCAGACATTGACGGCTGTCCGATATCAACGGTTGATAGCCATAACGGCAGATTTGTTTTTGGTTATATTCAAAATGTGCCGGTAGTAATTATGCAAGGTCGTGTGCATTATTATGAAGGTTATGCAATGCAAGATGTGGTTATTCCAACGCGTTTGATGAAACTTATGGGAGCCAAAGTCTTGTTTATTACGAATTCTGTTGGTGCTTGTAATGTTGATGATTTTGACGCCGGAGATTTAATGTTGATTACTGACCATATTTCCTCATTTGTGCCGAGTCCGTTAATCGGTGCAAATTTTGATAATTTTGGCGTCAGATTTCCGGATATGGGCGAAGTTTATAATTTGCAATTACGGCAAATCGTAGCAAATACGGCAAAAGAATTAAATATAAATTTGAAACAAGGCGTTTATTTGCAAGTTAGTGGCCCGCAGTTTGAAACTCCGAGCGAAGTAAAAATGTATAGAAATCTCGGAGCCGATGTTTTGGGTATGAGTAGCGTTTGTGAAGCAATGGTGGCACATCACGCCGGAATGAAAATTGTTGGCGTTTCGTTTATCAGCAATGTAGAAAAAAAAGGTATGGACGCAACATTAGAAGAAATCATAGAAGCGGCAGATAAAAATTATGCAAAATTCCAAAAACTTATCGCAACTTCTATCACAAATATTTATAAACAAAAATCTTTATTTGAATAATTATGAGTTTATCGGCAAATACTTTTGGCAATTTTTTTAAATTAACTTCCTTTGGAGAATCTCACGGCGTAGCGATTGGCGGCGTGGTTGATGGTTGTCCGCCCGGATTATCTTTGGACGAAAATGATATTCAGCAAGAATTAGATCGCCGCAAACCCGGAACTTCTAAATTTGTGACTCAACGTAAAGAAGACGATAAAGTGGAAATTTTATCCGGAGTTTTCAACGGAAAAACTACCGGAACGCCCATCGGTTTTATTATCAAAAATACTGATCAACGTAGCAAAGATTATTCAAATATTGCTGAGATTTTTCGTCCCGGTCACGCCGATTTCACTTACGCTCATAAATATGGAAATGAAGTGCGTGATTATCGTGGCGGCGGACGTGCTTCGGCTCGAGAAACGGCTGTCCGCGTTGCTGGTGGAGCGATTGCTAAAAAATGGCTGTTAGAAAATTATCAAATAAAAATCATTGCTTGGATAAATTCTATCGGCACGATAAAAATAATCAATGATGACGCCAACTCAAAACAGCAACTGATAGAAAATGTGGCAAAAATTGATAACAAAAATTTATTCTTTTTGCCTATGCCGTTCGCTGAAAATGCCGAAAAAAATATTGAAAATCTCGTGGAAAATTATTTAGACGGAATTCGCAAACAATGCAATTCCGTAGGAGCGAATTTGTCGGTTGCCGCTTTTGGCGTGGATAATCATAAATTGCCGATCGGTTTGGGTTCGCCGGTTTTTGCCAAATTAGACGCCGTAATCGCCGCCGCAATGATGAGCATCAACGCTGTTAAAGGCGTAGAAATCGGTGATGGCTTTTTGAGTAGCCAACAACTCGGAAGCGAACATAATGACGAGATTTCTCCGGATGGATTTTTGAGTAATCATAGTGGCGGAATTTTGGGCGGATTGTCGTCAGGGCAGACAATTTGGGCGAATTTGGCGGTCAAACCAACGCCGTCAATAGCGATGATGCGAAGAAGCATAAATATACGCAATGAAGCCGTAGAAATGCGAACCACCGGACGTCACGATCCATGCGTAGGAATCCGTGCGGTGCCAGTTGCCGAAGCGATGTTGGCTTTGACGTTGGCGGACGCAATAATGCAAGATAAAGCACAATGTAAATAAAAATATAAAAAATAAAAAATAAAAAATAAAAAAAACAAATTCCCACGAGATTTTTAAAATATTTTTTCAAAAATTTTTTTAGAAATCTCGTGGAAAATTTTTATTATTCATTATTCATTATTCATTATTCATTATTTATTATTTATTACTGCTTATTTTTCAATCAAAAAACTAATATTTTCTATACAAGAATTTTGTTGTTTTATCTTGTTTATTTCTTCCGCAGAAATAATATTAGTATCAGCATTTTTTATAAGTATATTTATACTAATTTTTCCGTTTAAGTAATGCAAAATTAAATTATCATTATTAACAATAAAATTATCATTACTAATTGCATTTTGCAAGATTTTTATAATATCTTTTCTGGACGGCAGTGTTAAATAAATTTCGTCCGGATTATATTTTTTGGAATCATCTTCCGGATCTATATGAACCAAAACATCTAAAACATTTTTGCAGTATTTCAAAACATTATGTTTAGCACTTTCAGCAATACGATGAGCCTCCGAAACCGTTATTTTAGAATTTACTTGTAAATGCACATCAACCAGAGCATTTTGTGCCATTTTTCGCGTCCGCAAATCGTGAATACTAATCACGCCATCGGTGTTTAATAATGCACTTCTGACTAACCAAACTTGTGGATCGTCTAAACCGGTATCAATCAACTCTTTTAAGGATTCTAATGATAATGAAACGCCCATTTTAAATATCATTATTCCCATAATCATTGCCGCAATTAAATCTAAAAAACTCCAACCAGCTAATGCTCCGGCAATTCCGATTACTACAACTAACGCTGATGCAGAATCTGCACGAGTATGCAAAGCGTTAGCCATTATTAAAGAAGAGCGTAATTTTTGGGCTACTTTTTTCAAATAATGGTATAAACTTTCCTTGCCAATTACGGTTATTATAGCGGCAACTAATGCAGAAATTTCAACCGGTTTTAATACATTGTCATTGCCGTTAGTATTAAAAAAATAAATATTTAAACTATGCAAAGTTTCCCAGATAACTCCGCCGCCGATAATAGTTAGTGAAATACCCAAAATTAACGTGGCCGCAGTTTCCATTCTTGCGTGACCGTAAGGGTGTTTTTCATCGGCTGGATTTGCACTTTGTTTAGCAGCAAAAATAACCAAAAAATCCGATAGCAAATCCGAAAAAGAATGTATGCCGTGAAACAATAACGCACTGGAATTTGCAACCCAACCAATGATTATTTGTGCGATAGTCAAAATAGTATTTAATAAAACACTAATCCACGTCGCTCGTTGTGAAATTTTGGAACGAACTAAGTTAATTTGTTGCTTTCTATCAATAGCATTTTTCATAATTACTTATAACGAATTTTCCACGAGAATTATACTTATTTTTTTGAAATTTTTGTTATTGACTAATCAAGCAAACCAAGCGTCAAGATAATCATTTATATGATCTTGCAAAAAGCCATAATTTATCACTGATTGACGTAATTCTAAACCTTTTTGGAATGTTATTTCAGGATTATTTATATGATCCAAAATTGCAGTTCGCCACGCTTTCAAAGTATTTTTTACGCGGCAAATCGGCAAACCAAAACTATTTCCCGGACTATCAGTATAAGCACCATAATTTGTGGCAATCACCGGATAGCCCAAAATACCACTTTGCAAAATTTTCAAATTACTTTTGCAAGTATTAAATAAATCAGTTTCTATCGGAGCTAAAACCAAATCTAAATCTAAGGACGCTAATTTTTGCGGATAATTTTTAGTAGCCACAAAGTTATGATATTCCGCCAAAAATGGTTTTACTTCATTAGGACAATAACCAAAAAATATAAAGTCAATTTGATTTGCTAATTCTTTAACTAATGGAATAATAATTTGCACGTCGGCAGTATGTCCATAATTGCCAAAAAAGCCAACTCTTAACTTATTATTTTTGCGTTCTACGGGTTGCTGTTTTGGGTTTAAATTATACCACTGATTTTTATCTAAACGATTTGGAATAACTTTTATATTGTTATGAAATTTATCATAAAAATTTGCTAATTCCGGCGTTGCTACGGTGAATAAATCGCAATATTGCAAAGTATTTTGTAAAGCCGTTTGTAATTCAAATTCTGACTTATTTATTTTATATTTATTATGCTCTGGAATATGCGTAATTAAATCATCGGCATCGTGAATTATTTTGGCTTTTGTATATTGTTTTATTTGCTTTAATAAAAACGCTTCTGCAAAGAATAATTGACGTTGCAAAAATACTGCATCAACCTTATTTTTTATGCTATCAAATAATACATCATAATCAACAAAATTTACATCTTCTGCGGACAAAATTTTGGCATTTATTTTATTCATTGCAATCGCCGAAATCGTTGGTTCAATAACTCTTATATAAGAAGTTCCGCTACTTATTTCTACCGGCAAAGATAGCAAAGTAGGCAAACATTTTTCCACGAGATTTATATTATTTTTTTCAGCATTTATTGCAATACTTTCACTTATTTCTAAATGCGGTAATTCAATACGCGAAATCAAATTTTGTTCTTTACTTCTCGGCTGAAATGGCAATTTACGACTATAATTAAAATTATAAAAATTGTCATTACTAATCAGCATTAAATAATTATTTAATAAATAATTTGTTTCGTTTTCAGTAAGGCAAGAAATATAATTATTTTGACTTGCTTTTAATTCTATATTTGGATTCCAAATATGATTTACTTCATCAGCAAATATAGTTTTAAATTTTAAACAAAAATCAATCGCTATTGCCGTTTCTGTTTGCAAATTTTTAGTATCAAATCCATTTACTTTTAAATAATCATTGCGTTTAAAAATCTGTGCCATCAAAGTCATTGCCAACGGACTTTGCATAGTATTTATTCTTTCATTTATATTCAATGCTTCTGCTTCATTAAATTTATTATTTAATGTAATTCCGTTAGCAAATCCTGACGCAATTCCTTGACAAGCCAAAATCATTGCATTACCGATTATTTTTTCATTACTATCAACAATTAACGGCGAAATTATACCTATATTTTGTTGTTGTAATAAACCGACTAACTCGCTCAACTGATTTGCATTTTTGAAATTGCAATAACTATCTAATAACAAAATATTTTCGTCAGCAGCAAACGCAAAATTATTATTTTTATCTTTAATAAAATCATCAACTGCTGACCAATAATTTTCGTTATCATCTAAAATTAAAACTAATAAATTTTGCGAATTTCTTTGTAAATTTTGTAAATATTCAGCAAATTTTTCTTGCAAATAATTCAAAGCATCTGCGTTTATTATTTGTTTATTTACAAAAATTACTAATTTCAAATTTACATTAAAATTATTTTGTTGCAAATTTGCAAAACTTTTTTCTAATAAGTTTTTGCAAGTTTTGAAATCTTTTGGTGCTTGTGTAATCCAAGTAACATTTTGTTTATCAGTATTAGCATTATTTTTTAATTTATAAGCAAGCTTAAAAGTATTTTCTATTTTGCCATTTGACAAAAATGCATTAGTGATCAAACTATTATTATTTTCTTTGACAAATTTTTTTATTGCTGCATATAAATTCTCATAACGTTCAAGCGTTTGTTGTTGATTATTTTTAAATAATACTTCTGGCAAATGATAAATATTATTTTTATTATTTTTATTATTTTTATTATTTTTGTTTTTATTTTCTAAAAATAATTTTAAAATACTCGTGGAAAAATTGTTATCTTCAAAATAATTTATGTTTTTCAAACTCGCATTATTCCAAATAATATTTTTCCCTAAAAATGTTGGTGACTCCAAAAAATAATGCAAATTAAATTCCGGTTTCAAAATAAGTTTATCAACAAAATTATTTCTATTATCTAAAATTGCTTCATCACTATAAATTAACGCGGGAATTTCATTATTACTAACGGAAAATTTTGATAACAATGCCATTGTTTGTGGCAATACAATATCACCAGCATCTAAAATAATACTAAACAAAGCCGTTTCGTTATTTTTTTCAAATGCTTCCAACGCTTCTTTGATATAAAACAAACTACAATTTTCTACTTTATTTGCAATAATTACACTTTGCAAACTTAATGGAAAACCTACTACATTATTTGCTGTTTGATCGCCAAATAAAACTATTCTAAAACTATTTTCATAAATAGTTTCTAATTGATTTGCCAACGAATTTAATGTATTTGATAAAATATTTTGCGTCTCGCCAGTAAAGAAAATAAATATATTACATAAATATTTATTCTTCAAAATTTCTTGATTTACTTCTGCTTTATTTTTTATTTTTTCTACATTATTTTTATACGCAGAAATTTCCGCAGCATTTGTTATATTATAAGTTTGTTCTTGATAAAAATCACGTTGATTTAAAAAGGCTTGGTTTTCATTACAAATATAATTATTTTC
This sequence comes from Dechloromonas aromatica (nom. nud.), assembly GCA_004555545.1. Lineage (GTDB taxonomy): Bacteria > Pseudomonadota > Gammaproteobacteria > Burkholderiales > Rhodocyclaceae > SFHR01. The sequence continues at coordinate 22,691 of SFHR01000021.1, read as the reverse complement.
AAAAGCAAATAATGGGATTTGCGGTTGCTTACAATAATCTTTTTCAGATAATGGGAAACTTTCCCAATTTCTGGCTTTTATATAAAACTGTGTAGAACAAAATTCCAATAATTCTGATTCTGTAACATTATTTAATGTTAATTTGCTATTTACTTTTATATCACAAGGAAGTTGCTCGTGATATTTATAGTAAAAATTAGTCAATAAGTATTGATCAAATGCATAATGTATATCTTTATCAAAACTATAACCGGTTTCTTGCAATACTTTTTTGAATTCTCGCAAAGTAAAAAAACGTATGTGCGTAATATCCAAAATTCCAATATCGTGATATCTAAAATAACCGTCACTCAAATCGGCAAATGTTGATAAATGTCTGATATTTGGAATACTTATTAACAAAACTCCGTCGCGTGATAAATATTTTTTCAAAATCACCAAAACATTCCACGGATCATACATATGCTCTAAAACGTCGGCACAGATTATCAAATCTATGGAATTTGGCAAAATTCCATTTTTTTCTAACTCGCCGGTTTCGTGCAAATCTTCAAATTTGCCTATCAAAACGCAATCAACTTGTTCTGCGGCGATTTTGGCGGCTTGTTTATTCATTTCTATGCCGTAAGTTTTGCAATCTGGAAATAATTTTTTTACATAGGCCGAAGTCCCACCGCAATTACAACCAATATCCAGCGAAATTTTTGGCGGACGCTGTTTATTTACCAAATCTATTAAATCGGAACGGGCGATATCACCATACGCTTTTTCCTTGTCGCCAGTATCATTTGAAGAGCCGAGTTGTCGTTGCCATACATATTGGTTTTGTGTTGCATTATTCATATTTTTTGTAAAAAATAAAAATAAAAATAAAAATAATGAAAATGAAAATGAAAATGAAAATGAAAAATTTCCACGAGAATTCTAAAAAAATTTTTCAAAAAATTTTTGAAAAATCTCGTGGAAACATTTTTCATTTATTTAATTTATTTAATTTATTTTCATTTATTTAATTTATTTTCATTTATTTAATTTATTTACTTATTTTTTGTTTGTTATTTAATTTAAAATTTTCATAAAAATTTTTATGAGACTTAATTGTAGATTTTTCACTTATTTTCATTCTTGTTTAAGGAAACATCATTATGAAATTCAAAAATATAAAAATTTGGATGCGTTTGACTGCTGCTATCTGGATCACCATAGCAATAATTTGGACTGGTGCAGTTTTTTGGATTACCAACGTAAACGAAGATATGGCAATTCATCAAGCTCAAGATTTTTCTAAAAGCATACACGAGATGACTATGTCTGGCTTAACTGGCATGATGATTACCGGAACTATCGGGCAACGCGAAGTATTTTTGGATCAAATCAAACAACTTTCTATTATTAAAGATTTGCACGTTATGCGTTCTCCAGCCGTAGAAAACTTATACGGAAAAGATAGCAAAGCCCTCCGAGAATTAGATGAAATAGAAAAAAAAGTAATGAAAGATGGAATTCCTTATATTGCCGTAGAAAGCGATGGCGATTTCCATTATTTACGCGTGGTTAATCCAACCAAAGCATCAACAAATTATTTAGGCAAAGATTGCGTTATGTGCCATCAAGTCCCGGAAGGAACAATTTTGGGAATTGTTAGCATGAAAGTTTCGTTAGATTCAATGAAAAAAGAAGTCGAAGCATTCGGCATAAAAATTTCTATGGTTGGCGTTGTCGTCTTAATTTTGATGCTGTTTATAGTTTATGGTTTGAGCCATAAATTTGTAACTTTGCCATTAAACAAACTCCGCGAAGGTTTGAGTGATATTGCCAACGGCGAGGGCGATTTGGCACGTCGATTGCCAGTTCCGTGCAAAGATGAAGTCGGCGAATCAGCAGAGGTATTCAACAAAATGATGGAAAAATTCGGTCAATTAGTTAGTCAAGTCAAAGACGCCTCCGTCAAAGTTTCCAGTGAAGTTGATTCTTTGGGCAAAAATGCTGACAATGTTTTAGTTAGTTCGCAAACGCAAAATGAACGTGCCGAAGAAGTGGAACAATCAATGAAATTGTTATTACATAGCGTAACAGAAATTGCTGCTAATGCTGAAAATGTCAATGAAATTTCTCAACAAAGTTTGCAACGCTCCAAAGAAGGCAATGATAACTTGATGCAACTGCAAAAAGAAATGGCTGTGGTAGAAAAAGCCGTCAATGAGATGGCAAATTCCGTTAATGATTTTGTTCAAACCACAGAATCTATCACCGAAATGACCAAAGAAGTGCAAGATATTGCCGAACAAACGAATTTGTTAGCATTAAATGCCGCCATTGAAGCCGCTCGTGCCGGAGAACAAGGACGCGGTTTTGCTGTTGTTGCTGATGAAGTTCGCAAATTAGCCGAAAAATCATCGCAATCGGCAACACAGATTGATAGCCGCACTGCAAATTTGAGTTCAAAATCTGTTGCCGTGCGAACAACCATAGAATCAAGTTTGCAACATTTGAAATCATCACAAGAAGCAGTGAAAACGGTTTCTCAAATTTTGACTTCCTCAAATGATTTAGTCGCCGAAGTCGGTAAAGGTTTGCATAATATTGCTCAATCTACCGAACAACAACGCAGTTTGTCTAAACAAGTTGAAGCCGGAGTAGATTCTATTGCAACTATGGCGAAAAATAATTGCGATACCGTAGAAAGAACCAGCGATATTGCGTATATGCTGAAATCGTTGGCAACAAGTTTGGGAGATTTAGTTGGAAAATTCAAAGTGTGATGGCTATATAAATTTGATTTTTGCCGTGAATTTGCCGAACGAAGCGGCGGAATCATTGTGCGATAAATTGTTGGAATTTGGGGCAATTTCTGCGAGTATTGAAGATGCTGACGCCGGAACCGCCGCCGAAGTTCCACAATTTGGCGAACCGGGTATGCAAAAAGCTGATGAGCCGTTGAATTTATGGAAAAATTCCAAAATTACGTCGCTCTGGTTTGCCGAAGATTTTGATTTGCAGCAAGCCAAAAATAATATTTTTGATTATTTGAAAAAAACACATAATTTCAAAAAAAATATTGAATTTCTCGTGGAAAATGTTGCAGAACAAAATTGGGTTGAATTGACGCAATCGCAGTTTGAGCCGATAGAAATTTCGAAAAATTTGCAGATTATTCCGACTTGGCATTATCAAAAGCAAAGTCAGCAAAATTCCAAAGTGCAGATTATTTTGGATCCGGGAATGGCGTTTGGCACCGGTTCGCATCCGACTACGCATTTGTGTTTGAATTTTTTGGAATATTTGCAAAAATTCCACGAGAAATCTCCAAAAATTTTTGATGTTTTAGATTACGGTTGCGGCAGTGGAATTTTGGGAATTGCCGCCGCCAAATTCGGCGCGAAAAATGTTGTTGGCGTTGATATTGATAAAAATGCCGTAAAAGCAGCAAAATTCAATGTTGAGCAGAATTCAGTCGCCGAAAAAATGCAAGTGTTTGCGGTTGATGAATTTTCGCAGAATTCACAAAGTCAAAAATTTGATATTGTGCTGGCAAATATCTTGGCAAATCCGTTGAGATTGTTGGCACCGATGTTGGCAAGTTTGGTAAAAAATGATGGCTTTTTGGCGTTATCGGGAATTTTGTCGTCGCAAATTGAGGAAATCATTGAAATTTATTCGCCGTATTTGAAAATGCAAGTTTTTGCCGAAAAAGACGGCTGGGCTTGTTTATTCGGTTGTATGGAGCAAAAATAGGCGATGAAAACTCGGTGTCCGCATTGTCAAACGTTATTTAAGATTACTAACGAGCAACTGAAAATTCATTCAGGGCAAGTTCGTTGCGGTAATTGTAAGAAGTTATTCAATGCTTTTGACGCTTTAAATCAAGTAGAAATTGATTCTATAAATGATGAAGTGAGCGTAAAAGTAACGCCGAAAAATGATGAAAAAATAAAGTTAGATTTTGCGGAAAATTTTGACGAAGTAATAGAAATAAAAACGCCAAAGAATGTATCCAAAAAAGAAAAAAAACAACCGAGTAAAACAAAAAATAATAGTAAAGAAATAATCAAAAAAGTTGATGAAGCGGCGATAAAAAAGGCGGATGATGAAGAATTAAAAAGCATAGAAAAAAGTTTATCAGAAATTGATTTATTATTGAGTAAAGAAGATGAAGTAAAAACAGAACCTGAACTGAATAATAGCAATGATGATAATGAAAATAATTCAATATTAAATGAGGAAATAAAAATAGATTTTGTTGATGCAGTTGATGAAGTTGAAACAAAATCAGAGGAAAAAAATACTGAAAATAATACAGAAAATATTAAAACTGAAACTGAAATTAAAAAATATATTGAAACTGAAAATAATGTAAAAACAAATATCAAAAATTCAGTAAAAGTAAATGTAAATAATGTAAATAATGTAAATAATGTAAATATTTCAAAAAATATACATAATGAGGAAGAAAAAACTTTGCCAAGTTGGTTTAATGCGGCAATAATTTCAGTTTTATCATTGTTTTTGGTTTTGCAGATTTTTGTGTATTTTCGTAACAATATTGTTAATAGTTTTCCGGCGTTTCGTTCGGTTTATAGTGCGTTGAATTTATCGTTAGTTAGCAATACCAAAAATATAGAACAAATAACTATTGAAGCGTCTGATTTGAATAATGTAAATATTGCGACTAATGCGGCAAATAAAAGCATTTTAAAACTAAAAATAATGTTAGGAAATCGGGCAAATTTTAATCAAAATTGGCCTTTAATAGAATTAAATTTGACCGATACTTTGGATCAAAGTGTGGCAAAATATACTTTTACTCCGCAAGATTATTTAGATTATTTGATTTATCACAATGTCGCCAAAGAATTAGAAAATAATCATAACAACAACAATGAGAATAAAAATGATTTGAAAGCAAAATATCAGCAAGAAGAATTGTTATATAAACAATACAAACAAAAATTAAAATACTTTCAAGCTCATAGCGAACAAACAATAGAATTATATATAGAAACAGATAATATAAATGCTGCAGGTTATAAACTTGCAGTTGGTTATTTATAAAGAAAAAAATACTATTTTTATACTTAAATTATGAAAACAAAAAATTTTTTACTAACGCTTTTTATTTTGTTATTAAATAATATTTTTATCAATTTTACTAACGCCGAAAATATGGTTTTTGATGAACCAGATTTAACTCCGCCAAATTCGTTAGTAATTGATGAAAAAATACAAGAAGATAATCCAAAATTACAAAAAAATAATTTGGAACCGATAACTATAAATAAAGGCGTTCAAGACGAATTTGCTAATGAACCAACGCCAGATATAAGTATTGTGGATAAACAAAACGCCACGCATTACGAACATAGAATCGGTGGAAAATTATATTTAATTAAAGTCGTTCCCAAATTTGGTTTTCCGTATTACTTGATTGACCGCGAAGGTAATGGAACTTTTGAAAGAGTTGAACTTGGCGATAATATTACTACGCCAAAATGGGTTTTGTTTTCTTGGTAAAAAATCACATTACTTCTGACAATTTTCCACGAGATTTTGATTATTTTTTATAGGTTTTTTATAAGTTTATATTTATATTTATATTTATATTTATGGAATTTCCTTTTCCTCCATCAACTTTTGAAGGAAAAAATCGTCAAGCAGAAATCGGAGCAGCGTTTGAATGGATAAAACAAGGTTGGTATATTTTTCTCGGCAAAAGTGGTTTATGGTTAAGTAGTAGTTTTATTTTAATTTTTTTGTTATTTATAATCGCACTAATTCCGGTTTTTGGCATATTTTTATGTTGTTTTTGTGTGCCGATTTTTTCCGTTGGCTTATTCAAAATATGTGCAACAATCAGCAAAGATGATAACGATGAAACAATATATAATTTCAATGAGTTAAGTATCTTAGATTTGTTTGTAGGTTTTGATTTTTATAGCGATAGTAATGGCGAAAAAAACGAAAAAAATAAACAATTATTTTTATTATCAGTTGCGTTTGTAATAAGCATTTTTTTGTTAATAATATGTTCTTTATTTATTTTGCAAAGCGGCATAGTCGTAGAAAATACTACAACTTTTAATAGCATAATAAATATGAAATTAACAATTGGAAAAACACTATTAGTTGGCTTTTTAATATTTTTATTTTGTCTGCCGATTTTGAGTGCAATGTGGTTTGCCCCGTTGTTGATTTTTATACATCAAAAAACTTGCTTGGAGGCGATAAAAATTAGCGTTGATGCAAGTTTAAAAAATATTATACCAGCGGTTATTTTTAATGTTTTTATACTTATATTATTTTGCTTATCGTTAATAACTTGCGGATTAGGTTTTTTGATTTTAATACCAGTTTTATTTGGTGCAATTTATGCGTCATACAAAGATATATTTTTTGGAGTTTAATACATAACAATGATTGATATAAATAAAAATACAAATACAAATACAAACAATAACACAAATAATAATAATAATACGAATAGAAAATATAGTTTTGCCGATGGAATAGTATTTTTTAAAGAAGTTTTTGCATTATTTATCGCAAATTATAATAAGGTTAATATTTTGACTTTTGCAATGTTTGCAACTTTGTTATTGAGTATAAGTATTCCGTTAATAAATATTGTTGCTCCGTTGTTTTTTCCGATTATATTTTTGATGTATATTTACGGAATTCATTTGCAGGTAAATAGCAAAAATAAAGAAAGAATTTTTACATTAAGCAAACTTAATAATTTCAAGTTATTAAAAACTCCTTTTAATAAAGAAAATGTTTTTACTTTGTTGAGTTATGCAGGTTTTTTAATTATTATAACTTCGTTAGTTGCTTTTTTGACTACGATAATGGACGGAGGCGTTTTAAAAGATATTTTATTGCAAAACAAATTAAATACTTTAAACTCTTTGAATAATGAAAATGCTGCAAATTTTGATGTTAATAATATAGGACAAGCAACTATATTTGCGATGATTTTTTATGCAGTTTGTTCCACGATTATTTTTGCAGCACAATACTTTGCTCCGTTGTTGATATTACAACAAAAAATGAAATTATTAAAAGCATTATTTTTTAGTTTATTTACTTGTTATTTTCAATGGAAAGCATTATGTAGTTTCTTTTTAATGTTGGGTTTAGTAATTGTTTTACCGATTATAATTATTTCACTTGTAATTGCTATAATGTCAGCGATTTTAACCAGCGGACTTATTAGTGTTATTTTACTATTTTTAATAGTTTATTATTTATTTTTAATGTTATTTCTAACGCATTTATCGCAGTATTATTTATATAAAAAATTTTTCATTAACTTTAATTAAATATTATAAATATATTAGGTAATAATATGTTGTCATTTGGTATATTAGGCGGCACTTTTGATCCCGTTCATTTTGGACATTTACGTTTGGCAGAAGATGCTTACGAAGCATTGAATTTAACCAAAGTAATTTTGTTGCCTGTGGGACATCCAGCACATAGAAAAAACCCAGTTGTTGATGCAGAATCGCGTTTGAAAATGGTGCAATTAGCAACCGGAAGTAATCCATATTTTATAGTTGATGATAGCGAAATTTATCAACCGCAAAAAAACAATACTGATATTTTTCACCACAATAACAAAGTATTTTTGCCAACCAGAGAAATAGTAAAACATACAAATTATACTATTGATTCTATCAAGTTATTAGGTCATAGAATTAAAGAAAAATACTCCAAACATTTTTGTTCATTAGTTTGGATTATCGGAGCCGATGCCTTCTTAAATTTAGATACTTGGCACGACTGGAAAGAGTTATTTAATTATTGCCATTTTGCCGTTGCTATGCGTCCAAATTATGATTTGGCTTTAACCAAAATGAGTACGGAATTAGGGCAACAATGGTGCCATAGATTAACACATTTGCAAGATTTTAAAACCGGTAAAATAAAAGAGACTTCCGGCAAAATTATACCTTTTACTATGACGCAATTAGATATATCAGCAACCAACATTCGCGAACGCTTAAAAAACAATTTATCAATCCGTTACTTAACGCCGGAAAGTGTTTATATTTATATAAATAATAATGGGTTATATAAATAAAAAAATTTTGCGAAATATCGTGGAAAAAATTCACCATAATAATAGTAGCAATAATAGCGATATTTTTTTTATGCAACAAGCTTTACAACAAGCAAAAAAAGCTGCCAAAATCGGAGAAGTTCCGGTCGGAGCAATAATTACTAAAAACAAAAAAATCATCGCTACTGGTTTTAATCGTTGTATTATTGATAATGATTCTACTGCTCACGCAGAAATAGTTGCAATTCGCACCGCCGAAAGTATTTTGCAAAATTATCGTCTCACGGACTGCGAAATGTTTATTACTTTGGAACCTTGTTTGATGTGTGCCGGTGCTATTTTTAATGCTCGGCTTTCGCGTATAGTTTATGCTTGTCAAGATTTCAAAAGCGGAGTTCATAAAAGTTTGCCAAATTTTGATGTATTTTTTGATAACCGATTAAATATAGGAAATAAAACTAAAATTGTTGGTGGTATTTGTCAAAATCAGAGTTTAGAATTACTACAAAATTTTTTTAAAAATAAACGAAGTAAAGAAAAAATTTAACAAAAAAATATGTATAAAAATTCAAAATTTATGCTTGAAGTTTCTATAAAATTTCAGCAGTTAATAGTTTATGAAATTACAAATACTAATGAGAAAAAAATTTTGCACGTATATTTAATTTCTACGGCAAAAAATGGTGCAGGACAATTCAAAAATTCAAATCAAACTCCGTTAGGAAAACATTATATTCGTGCTTATATCGGCGACAAACAACCGTTAAATATGATATTTAAAGCACGGCGTCCGACCGGCGAAATATACTCAAAAATTTTAGAAAAAAATAGTATAGAAAAAGATTTTATTTTGACCAGAATTCTTTGGTTATGCGGCAAAGAAATAGGCAAAAATCGTCGCGGAAATGTTGATACTATGCAGCGTTATATTTATTTTCACGGCTCTCCAGATAGTAATGGGATTTTTGGAATTCCAACGTCACACGGATGTATTCGTATGCGTAATAAAGATATTTTGCATTTGTTTAATTTATTGAACTTCCAAAAAAATGTGGAAGTGAATATTATTAACTAATTTAATAAATTTACTATGGAAAATTATAATTACTTATATAATATAGAAAAAGTTCCTACTTTACAGAATTTGTTATATAAAACTCCGCAAGAAGCACAGAATTGTTTAATAGGCAAAGTTCAGTTAGTTGAAGATTTACAAAGCGGGCTAATTTATAATATTGCTTTTGATGAAAAATTAGCGATTTATAATCAAAATTATCAAAATGAACAAGCTCATTCTGAAGTTTTTCAAAACCATTTGTCCAACGTAGCAAATATTATAAAACCATATTTTTATAATAAAAAAATTTGCGAAGTCGGATGTGGCAAAGCAACTTTTTTGCATCTATTAGAAAAGCATAATTATAATATTTTTGGTTTAGACCCTGCTTATGAAGGTTATCACCCTTTGATTATCAAAAAAACTTTGCAAGAAACCGAGAATATAAATGCGGAAGCAATTATATTAAGACATACTTTGGAGCACGTTATCAATCCATATAATTTTTTAAATATTATCAAAGAAAAATTATCTAATAAACAAGGTTTAATTTATATTGAAGTCCCTTGCTTTGAATGGATTTTAAAACATAATGCTTGGTTTGATATTTTCTATGAACACGTTAATTATTTTAGGTTATCAGATTTGCAAAATTTCTTTGAAGTAAATTCAATTTTGACCTCCGGAAAATTATTTGGCGAACAATATTTATATATTATTGCTGATTTGAAAGGTCTTAAAAAACCTATTTATAATGATAATAATTCTGTGATAAAATACGTAACTAATATAATTAAAACAAACAAACAAACAAACAACAAACAAACAAACAAACAAACAAACAAACAAACAAACTCAATTATTCAATTTACTAAACAACAATTTAATAATATAAATGAACTCATTATTTGGGGTGCCGGAGCCAAAGGAGTCGCCTTTGCAATTCAACGTTTTAATAATGGTTTCAAAAACGATTTTATTGTTGATATAAATCCTGCAAAAACTAATAAATATTTACCTATTACCGCTCAAAAAGTTTATTTGCCTGAACAATTTTTATTACATTTTAATACTATGTCTAATGCCAAAACTATTATAATTCCTAACAGCAATTATGCCGAAGAAATACAACAATTTATTTGCAGTTTTAATCAAAAACATAACGCAAATTTGCTATTTGATTTTTTACAAATTGAAGCATAACAACAACATAAAAAAATAACTTTTTCCACGAGAAATCTCAAAAAATTTTTATAAAATCTCGTGGAAATTCATCACTAATATAAACATATTTATAAATAATTATGCTACACACAAAATCAGTTTTAGAACTCTCGCAAATGTTGCGAAACAAACAAATTTCCAGCGTAGAATTAACTCAACATTTCTTAAATCGCATTGAAAAATTTAATCCGCAAATCAACGCTTTTATCACTACAAATCCTCAACAGAGTTTGCTAAACGCCAAACTCGCCGACGAAAAAATCAGCAAAGCCGAACAAACTTCCTTATCGCTATTAACCGGAATTCCGATTGCTCAAAAAGATATTTTTTGTGCCAAAAACTGGCGGACTACTTGCGGCTCCAAAATGTTAGAAAATTTTATCGCTCCTTACAACGCAACGGTCATCAACAAATTAGAAAATATCGCCGGAATGGTGAGCGTCGGCAAAACCAATATGGACGAATTTGCGATGGGTTCGTCCAACGAAACTTCATATTTTGGCAATGTCAAAAATCCTTTTGATTTGCAATGCGTTCCGGGCGGATCTTCCGGCGGTTCGGCGGCGGCAGTTGCGGCTCGGATGGCTCCGATTGCAACCGGCACTGATACCGGCGGATCAATTCGCCAACCGGCTTCTTTATGCTCTCTGACGGGCTTGAAGCCAACTTATGGCTTGGTTTCGCGTTATGGAATGATCGCTTTTGCCTCATCTTTGGATCAAGCCGGCCCAATGGGGCAATCTGCCGCAGATTGTGCTTTGTTGTTAGATGCAATGCTCGGTTTTGATGAACGTGATTCAACATCTCTGCCGCCGGAAAATGCTGATTATCAAAAAATCCACGAGAATTTAAAAAATATTTTTGAAAATACGCAAAATAACGGCAATCTGAACGGCTTAAAAATAGGCTTGCCAACAGAATTTTTCGGCGATAAAAATACCGAAAATTGCGATCCAGAAATCTTACAAGCCATAGAAAACGCCAAGCAAGAATTGCAAAAATTAGGTGCAGAATTCGTAGAAATTTCGCTCCCACACATAGATTTGAGTGTCGCCGCTTATTATGTTTTGGCTCCGGCGGAAGCCAGTTCAAATTTGAGCCGTTATGACGGTGTGCGTTATGGTTATCGCAGCGAGAATTATGAAAATTTGGAGCAAATGTATGAAAAAACTCGTGCGGAAGGTTTCGGCAAGGAAGTCAAACGGCGGATTTTAATCGGCACTTATGTGTTGTCGCACGGATATTATGATGCGTATTATTTACAAGCACAGAAAATTCGGCGTTTGATAGCCAATGATTTTGTGGAAGCGTTCAAAAACTGTGATGTAATTTTGTCGCCGACTTCGCCGTCGTTGGCATTTAAAATCGGCGAGAAATCAAATAATCCGGTGCAAATGTATTTGTCAGATATTTATACGATAGGCGTAAATTTGGCAGGATTGCCGGGAATGTCCTTGCCGTGCGGATTTTCAAAATCCGGATTGCCGATAGGAATGCAGTTGATCGGAAATTATTTTGACGAAGCAAAATTGTTGAATACGGCAAATGTTTATCAAAACGCCACAGATTTCCATAAACAATTACCACGAGATTTTGCATAAAATTTTTGGAAAGAAAAAGGAAATATCAAAATGAAAACAGCTTTAATAACCGGAATTACCGGACAAGACGGTGCTTATTTAGTCAATTTGTTATTGCAAAAAAATTATAAAGTTTATGGAACTTATCGTCGCACGAGTTCTGTGAATTTTTGGCGTTTGGACGAGTTAGGCGTGGATTATCTAAACAACCCAAATTTGCAATTAGTAGAATTCGATTTAACTGATTTAGGTGGCATCACGCGACTTTTGGAAAAAATTCAGCCGGACGAAATTTATAACCTCGCAGCCCAAAGTTTTGTCGGAGTTTCTTTTGAACAACCAAAAACTACCGCAGAAATCACTGGAATCGGTGCGTTAAATATTTTGGAAGCGATCCGGCAAGTCAATCCAAAAATCAAATATTATCAAGCTTCAACTTCGGAGATGTTCGGCAAAGTTCAGAGCATTCCGCAAAATGAAAAAACTCCGTTTTATCCGCGTTCTCCTTATGGCGTAGCAAAATTATACGCCCATTGGATTACTATAAATTATCGCGAAAGTTATAATATTTTTGGATGTAGCGGAATTTTGTTTAACCACGAATCTCCTTTGCGTGGCAAAGAATTCGTCACCAGAAAAATTACTGACGCCGTCGCCAGAATCAAATTAAACAAGCAGCAATTTTTAGAGTTAGGTAATTTGGACGCTAAACGCGACTGGGGTTTTGCCGCTGAATACGTAGAAGGAATGTGGCGGATGCTCCAAGCAGAACAGCCGGACACTTATGTGTTAGCAACCAATCGCACGGAAACGGTTCGCAGTTTCGTAGAAATGGCGTTCAAAGCCGTTGATATCGGCGTGGAATGGAGTGGATCTGCCGAAAATGAAATCGGCAAAAATTCGCAAACCGGCGAAGTAATCGTAAAAATCAACCAAAAATTTTATCGTCCCGCCGAAGTTGATTTGTTAATCGGCGATTATACTCACGCCAAAAATAAATTGGGTTGGGAACCAAAAACTACATTGGAACAACTCTGCAAAATGATGGTTGATGCAGATTTACGGCGTTATCAAGAAAAAGGCGTGACTTTTTAAATAAAAAATAAAAAAATAAAATTTTTCCACGAGAAATCTCAAAAAATTTTTGAAAAATCTCGTGGAAAATATTTTTTTATTTTTGATATTTATTTTTGTGTTAATTGTTGCTGTTGTGCTGCTTTCTGTTGTAAAGCTGCGATAACTTCTGCGGTCTTGCCGAACATTTGCATTCTGCCATTTGCCATCACCAACAAATAATCGGCGATTTGCAATAAACTCGGACGATGCGTTATCAGCACTAAAGTTGATTTTTGTTCTTTCAAAGTTTTCAGAGTTTCTGCCAACGCCGCTTCTCCGACTTCGTCTAAATTAGAATTTGGTTCGTCCAAAATCACTAATTTTGGATCGCCGTATAAAGCCCGAGCTAAAGCAATTCTCTGACGTTGTCCGCCGGATAAATAACTTCCGCCATCGCCTACATCAGTTTCATAGCCATCAGGCAAACTTTTGATAAATTCATCTATGCCGATTTGTTGAGTAATTTTTTCTACTTTTTGCATATCAACCGGCAACTGAAAACGTGCGATATTTTCGGCAATACTACCTTCAAATAATTCTATATCTTGTGGCAAATAACCCATATGTTCGCCAAGATCAGATTTATCCCAACTTTGGATTTCGGCTCCGTCCAAACGGACTTTGCCAGAATTTGGTAGCCACGCACCAACTAAAACCTGTGCCAAACTTGATTTGCCCGATGCCGACGGGCCGATAATTGCTAAAGTTTGTCCAGCTGGAACTTCAAAATTTATGCCTTGCAAAATCGCAATGTTTTGATTAGTTCCCGGAGCCGCTGCGTAAATATTTTCTACGGTTAATTTGCCAAGCGGTGCCGGTAATTTCATATGTTTAGGTTCAGCGGGAACATTTGATAACAAATTATCCAAACGTTGATAAGCCGCACGAGCATTTACAATATTTTTCCAGCCGGAAATCAATTGCACCAACGGCTGCGTTACGCGTCCTCCAAAAATAGAAGCGATAATAATCACGCCAGGATTTGAATGAAATAAACCTTCCAAAACTAACCAACAACCAACGCCCATAATCATAGACGAGGAAACCATTTGAATAAATTTGGCGATTGCTGATAAACCGCCGTTATTGTCAGATGCTTCAGCTTGATTTGCTAACAATTTGTTTTGATATTCAGTCCATTTATCAAAAATGCGACCTTGCATTCCCAACGCTTCAATTACTTCGGCATTTCGCAGAGAATTTGTTGCATAAATTTTGGCTTTGTTTGCTGATTTATTGGCTTCTGCCAAAGTGTTTTTGGTTAATTTTTCGGTCAAAAAGGCAATTCCCATTTGCAAAAATGAACTAACCAACGACAAAACGCCCAAATAAACGTCTATATAAAAAACGATAAATAAAAATATTATTGTCAGCGGAGCGTCCATCAAATGCAACATTGGCGGCGACGACATAAACGAGCGAACCGTGCGTAAATCGTTGAGCGGTTGTGTGCCAAGATTTTTATTTTTGCGGAGATTTACGAAACAAGTGCAATTAAAAATGCGATCGGCGATTTTGTTATTGAAGCCGACGGAGGCATTGTATAAAACGCTTGACCTTGCCCAATCTAAAACTTGTAAAATTATATAAACTCCCACCACGCCGAGCGTTAGCATCGCCAAAGTTGTGTAATTTCTGGAATTTACTACGCGGTCATAAACTTCCAACATATAAAGCGAAGGAGCGATAATCATCAAATTTACGATTACCGAGAAAAACATTGCTTGTTTTAAGTAGCGTTTTTGCGAGAAAATTGCTTGTTTTAATTCGCCGGAAGAATTTTGGTTTATTTGTTGCATATAAAAATGTAAAAATAATTATGTTTTGGTTTTGAAAATTTTTTAAATTTTTAAATTTTTAAATTTTTAAATTTTTAAATTTTTAAATTTTTTGATTTTATAAAAATTTGAAAAAATAAAATTTTCCACGAGATTTTTATAAAAGTTTTTCAAAATCAAAATCTTTGATAATCACAAATTCGCCTTCATTGAGATTTTTGTATTCATTTTGTAGCAAAGAAAATTCACCAAAAGCAATGCGTTTTAATTCATTAACGTGATTTCCAACTGCGGCAATTAAACGTCGGACTTCGTGATATTTTCCTTCATTTAAAACTATTTCCAAAATATTATTTTCTGCGTTAATGATTTGCACAGATTGTATTTTGCTAATATTTTTTTCATTGCGGAGTAAAACGCCTTTTTGTAATAATTTTATACTTTCTTGGCTGATTTTTCTATCACAAGTAGCGTGATAAATTCGTGGTATTTTATGTTTTGGAGAAGTCAAAAAATGATTCAGTTTTCCATTATCTGTCAATAATAATAATCCAGAAGTATTTGCATCTAATCTGCCGATAGTTTGAATATTTATTTGCCGTAAATTTTGCGGAAGTAATTCCATAACGCTTGGATAATGTGTTGGCTTTTGTGAACATTCATAATTTATTGGCTTATTCATTAGTAATAAAAAATTTTGCTGACAAATCCAGTCAATATCATCAACTTTGATTTGTAAATTTTGCATTTCAAATTCTGCATAAGGATTATCGCACAAAATATTATTCACTAAAACTCTTTGATGATAAATTAAATATTTGCATTCCTTGCGAGTGCCGAAACCTTGCTGTTGTAAAATTTTTTCTAAAGATAATATTTTTTTCATAATTTTTATAAAATATAATAAAAGCAATAAGCAAAAATTTTTTGTTAATTTTATATTTTTATAATATTTTTATAATATTTTTATAATATTTTTATACTATGTTATTTTTTGAAGAAACCATCGCCTTACGCACAAATAAAGTTATAACAATTTCGCAAATCTGGAACTCTTTATGGCAAAAAGTAGAACAACCAAAATTATTTACACCAACCATAATAAAACATCAAAACCAAAATATTGAAAATGAAAAAACTATACGCAGAGAATTAGATTTTGGTAGCCATAAAATTTATGATTTGATAACTTTTGAATTTCAGAAGTGGATAAATTTTGAAATAATTCCAAATAATGATTTACACGCATCAGGATCGTTAAAAATTTTGATTATTGCTAATAATGAAAATCCAAATAGTTATAGTTTAAAATTTGTCTATAATTTGAAAGGAACTCATCAAAGTGCTAATGATGATGCTAATTATGTTGAATACTTAAAATCTGCGTATCACCAAGCCGACTTAGATTGCGTAAAAGTAATCAGAAATTTAGTTTTAAATAAATAAAAAAAGTAAAAAAATAAGTAAAAAAATAAGTAAAAAAAACGATTTTCCACGAGATTTCCAAAAAAATTTTTAGATTTCTCGTGGAAAATTTTTATATTTTTAGCAATTAGCACGGACATTTTTTCATTTTGCCGCCGTTACTTCCGCTAGGATATCGCATTTCTATAGCGCGTTTGCAAAATTCTGCCTCGCTCATAATTTTATGATTTGGATGGCATTCTTTCATATGCTTTAAATATTCTTCATAATCGGGAATTCCAACCATCAGCCGAGCCGATTGACAAGATTTTTTCCAAACAGATTTTGCGATATTTTTCAAATTGTTAAGCATATTTTTAAATTTGTTTTTTATTTATATTTTTATATTTTTATATTTTTAATTTTGTAATTTCGGTCGGACATTTTTTGATTGCGTATTCCGGTTGAATATCCGAGACGCATTTCCAAACGCCGTCTTCATCACGCGTCCAAGTTAATTTTTTATCTTTCAAAGGATCGTCGTCTTCAAATTTGATATTTCCGGCTCCAAAAGTGCAACTCAGCGAACTTTCCGGATCGTCAGCGGTTGCAAGTTGTAATTTGATGCCACACAAATTGGTTTTTTCACCGATTCCCAAAAAACCTTTATCAGTTTTTTTCAGCGAAGGTTTTAATTTTGTATTGCCTTCCTCAAATTCTTCCATTAGTGAATCCATTTTATTTTTTGCCGTCGTCAAATCAACGAAAGCGACGGTGACGGTGTCGCGGACTACACTTTTTTGATACATCGGCAAACCGATAGCGACAGCGATGATAGCGAAAACTAAAAAAACTAACACAATTTTCAAGATTTTAACCACAGCCACGCCACGCTGATTTTTATAAGAATTTAGATTTTTCATAATATTTTTTTATATTTTTTTATATTTTGTATTTTTTTATATTTGACAAATTTTCCACGAGAATTCTAAAAAATTTTTTGGATTTCTCGTGGAATTTTTATTTTTATTTTTATTTTTTAACCCGGAATATAAATCAACAAAGTTTGAATTAACAAAATTGCAACTAATGGACTTAAATCTATGCCGGAAAGTTTCGGCATAAATTTTCTTATCGGATTCAAAATCGGTGCCGATAACGTGTGCAATGGATAAGCAATCGCAGAATGCGGATTCACCCACGAAAGCAATGCCGAGCCTAAAATCACAAAAACGTAGATATCTAAAACCAAACGCAACAGATAAAACGCACAACTCAAAGCCAACGTAAAAATTGATTCTGGCGTTGCGATTTCTAATAAATTGCCGAACATCAAAACGGCGATTAAGATTTTTAAGATTATCACGCCCAAAATTGCACAGATTAAACTTGCCCAGTCAAATTTGCCATAACTGCGAATGAATTTGCGTAAAGGATGTGATGCCCAAGCGGTCAGTTTGAGAACTAATTCGCCCAAAGGATTAAAAAAAGAAGTTGAACTCCATTGCATCAAAAAGCGTAGTAAAAATAAAACAATAAAAAAACTGAATACCGCATCTAATAAAAAGACGATACCTTGCATTGATTAACGCTCCTTTTGTTATGTGTATATTTTCCGCGAGATTTTATAAAAATTTTTTGAAAGAATAAAAAATAAAAAACAAAATAAAAAACAAAATAAAAAACAAAATAAAAAAACGCAAAAAAATAAGAGTAAAATGTCGGCGTTAAAAATTTTTCATTTTAAATATTTAACAATTTCATTCAATTCAATTCAATTTAATTTAATTTTCTTTAATTTAATTTTCTTTTTTACATTTGGAGTTTTTTACATATGTTAGAAGTCAAAGGTAATGTTGCCGTTGTAACCGGCGGTGCAAGTGGTATTGGTCGTGCTTTAGCAAAACGTTGGGTTGCTGAAGGCGGTAAAGTTGTAATCGGCGATTTTAACGATTCTGTTTTCCCTGAAATTGAACAAGAACTCGGTGCTGACAACGTTGTTTGCGTTAAAGTAAACGTAACTCAAGAAGCTGATACCGAAAAATTGGCTAAAACTGCCGTTGAAAAATTCGGCAAAATCAATTTAGTTGCTCCTTGTGCTGGTATTATCGCTGATGGAATGTGCGTTTCTCCAACTCGCGACGGTGGCGTTAGAAAAATGTCTTTGGATCAATGGAACCGCGTTATCGGTATCAACTTGACCGGCGTTTTCTTGACTGTTCGTGATTGTATGGAACAAATGATTTTGACCAAATCCAAAGGTGCTGTTATCACAATTTCTTCTACCGGTTCTTTGGGAACAGCTGGTCAAATCAACTACTCTTCCACCAAAGCCGCTATGAGCGTGTTCCCGAAAGTTTTGACCGCTGAAATGATGCGTCGTGGTTTGGGTGCTCAAATTCGTATCAACGCTGTTGCTCCTGGTTATACTGCAACTGCAATGACCGCTGGTATGAATCAAGAAGCTTTGGCTGCTATTGAAGCAACAATTCCTATTGGTCGTATGAATCAAGCAGAAGAAATCGTTTCTATGATGTTTGAATTGTATCGCAATGAAGCAGTTGCTGGTGAAACATTCTTCGTTCACGGCGGTTTGCGTTTAGGTTCTAAAGGTTAATTTTTAAAAAATTAAATTTTTAAATTTTTAAATTAACTTTTAAAAACATAAACAAAAACTAAAAAAAATAAATTTAAAAATAAATTTTCCACGAGATTTTTATAAAAATTTTCAAAAAATTTTTGTGATTTCTCGTGGAAAATTTTGTTTATTTTTGTTTTTGAATTTATTTTGCATTTAATTTAATTTATATTAAAATTCAAAATCTTTTTTTTTAAGCGTGAAAAAATAATTATTTTTATTATTTTTATTTTTTTCATATTCCTATCAACCATTTTTTTTTTAACATTTTTTGTTATTTGTATTTATTTTTATAAATTTTTATAAATTTTTATAAATAACAAGTTTTTTACTTTTTTATGGAAAATTCCGAAAACTTTGCTCAATTATTTGAGGAATCATCAACACGTCAAGAAACTCGCTCCGGCGAAGTTATCACCGCTGAAGTCGTTGCTATCGACAGAAATCACGTTGTTTTAAACGCCAACTTAAAATCCGATGCCTTAATCCCACGCGAAGAATTCGTCAATATTCAAGGCGAATTAGAAGTTAGCGTCGGCGATTTCGTTAAAGTCGTCATTGAACAATTAGAAGACGGCTTCGGTAATACCAAATTATCTCGCCAAAAAGCCAAAGTTCAAGAAGCTTGGGTATTCTTGGAAAAAGCATTAGAAGAAGGCATCACCGTAACCGGAAAAGTTTTAAATCGCGTTCGTGGCGGTTTGAGCGTCTTAGTTAATGGCGTCAAAGCATTTTTGCCGGGTTCTTTGGTAGATGTGCGTTTATTAAAAGACACTACCGATTTGGAAGGTCAAATTTTAGATTTCAAAGTTGTCAAAATTGACCGCAAACGCACTAATGTTGTGTTATCTCGCAAAGCCGTTTTAGAAGAAAATTCTATCACCGACAAAGCCAAAGCCGCAGAAATCTTGCAAGAAGGTGCTTTGGTTAGTGGCGTTGTCAAAGCCATCACCGATTACGGTGCATTTGTTGAATTCAACGATGTCAAAGGCATTAACGGCTTAATTCACATCACCGATTTATCTTGGAAACGTGTGCGTCATCCTTCTGAAATCATCAGCGTTGAACAAGCTATTACCGCCAAAGTTTTACGTTACGATGAAGAACGTAACCGCGTATCTTTGGGCTTGAAACAACTCAGCGAAGATCCGTGGATTGGCATTGCTCGTCGTTATCCGGCTGGAACTCGGATGTTCGGTAAAGTTACAAATATCACCGATTACGGTGCATTTGTAGAAATTGAAACCGGCATTGAAGGTTTGGTTCACGTTACCGAAATGGAATGGTCTAACAAAAATATCGTCCCTTCCAAATTAGTAACCGTTGGTCAAGAAGTTGAAGTAATGGTTTTGGAAATTGATGAAGATCGTCGTCGTATTTCTCTCGGAATGAAACAATGTAAAGCTAATCCTTGGGAAGAGTTTGAATTGAATCATAAAAAAGGCGATAAAGTCAAAGGCGTTATCAAATCAATCACTGACTTTGGTTTATTCTTAGGTTTGCCGGGAAATATTGACGGTTTAGTTCATTTGACCGATTTATCTTGGACTCAACCGGGCGAAGAAGCTTTGAAAACCTACAAAAAAGGCGACGAAGTTGAAGCCGTTGTTATGAACGTTGATGTTGCCAAAGAACGCATTTCTTTGAGTATTCGTCAGTTGGAAAGCGATCCTTATAGCGAATTTGTTACCAGCCACGAAAAAAATTCCGTCGTTAAAGGAACTGTCAAAGCTGTTGAAGCAAAATTTGCAACCATCGCTTTGGAAGGCAGCGATAACGAAGGCATTTTGAAAGCTTCTGAATTCAGCCGCGAACGTGTTAATGATTTGACACAAAAACTCAAAGAAGGCGATGTTATTGAAGCAATGATCACAAATATTGACCACAAAAACCGTGCAATTTATTTGTCTATTCGTGCCAAAGAACAAGCCGAGCAAACTGCTGCTATGCAAAAATTTGCTGCTGATTCTAACGAGGCTGCTTCTGCGGGAACGACTAATTTGGGTGCTTTGTTGAAAGCAAAATTAGACGAAACCAAAGAATAAAAACAAAAATAAATTAAACAAATATAAATTAAACAAATTGAAACAATAAAAAATTTCAATTAAACCAAAAATAAAAAACATTTTTCCACGAGAAAATGCCAAAAATTTTTAGCAAAATCTCGTGGAAATTGTATTTTTGTTGTGTTTATTTCTACAAAATAAAAAATAAAAAATAAAAAATAAAAAAAAATAAAAAATAAATATGGCAACTCCGGAAAAACTTATCAAAAAAATTTTAAAAAGCAATATAGACAGAAGACCAAGATTTTTAAGAACCAAAAATAATTCCTTAAAAGGCGTCAAACAAGACGATATTCACGCCGCAATTCAGTTGATTTTTGAAAATATCAAAATGTCTTTATATAAAGGTTCCCGCGTGGAAGTGCGTGGCTTTGGACATTTTGATCCGGTTCAATACGCCGCACGGAAAGCCAGAAATCCCAAAACCGGCGAAACCATAGATTTGCCTATTCAGCATAGAGTGAAATTCAAAGCCGGAAAAACTTTCAATTATCGCATCAATAGAGAATATCGCGAAAAAAAATGGAAAGGAGGGCATCAATAAAAGATAAAAAATAAAAAATACAAATAAATTCCAACAATTTCAACAATTCCAACAATTTCAAAATATAAATTTATAAAATCGCAAATCTTAACTTTTTTAATTTTTTTAACTTTTTTTCATTTTTTTAATTAAAAATTTTTCATTTTCATTATGAGTAATAAAATCAAAATAGCCGTTTTGGGCTATGGAAATTTGGGTCGCGGCGTTGAACTGGCAGTTCGTCAAAGCGACGATATGGAATTATTTGGCGTATTTTCGCGTCGCAATCCGAGCGATGTCAAAACGCAAGGAGCCAAAGTTTTTGCCGTCAGCGAAATCTTAAATCACAAAAATGATTTTGATGTTTTGATTTTATGCGGCGGTTCGGCTACTGACTTGCCAAAACAGACTCCAGAATTTGTGCAGAATTTCAACTGCGTTGATAGCTTTGACACTCACGCAAATATTCCTCAACATTTTGCCGCCGTAGATAAAATTGCTAAACAAAATGGCAAAGTTTGTGTGATTTCTGCCGGTTGGGATCCTGGCTTATTTTCTTTAAATCGCTTGTTCGGAGCCGCATTTTTACCAAAAGGCGAAAGTTATACTTTTTGGGGAAAAGGCGTAAGTCAAGGACATTCTGACGCAATTCGCCGTATTGAAGGTGTTATTGATGCTCGTCAATATACGATTCCGGTTGAATCTGCTTTAGATCGCGTTCGTAAAGGCGAAAATCCAAATTTAAGCACCCGCGAAAAACATACCCGCGAATGCTTCGTAGTTGCCGCCGAAGGTGCTGATTTGGAAAAAATAGAAAAAGAAATCGTCACAATGCCGAATTATTTTGCCGATTACGATACTACCGTGCATTTTATTGATATGGAAACTTTGCAACGCCAACACGCCGGAATTCCTCACGGAGGATTTGTGTTGCGTAGTGGAGAAACCGGTGTCGCCGGCGAAACTAAACATATTATTGAATTTGCCTTGAAGTTGGATTCTAACCCAGAATTCACCGCTTCGGTTTTAGTTGCTTATGCTCGTGCAGTTGCTCGTTTAGCCAAAAAAGGCGACTCTGCTGGTGCTTATACGGTGTTTGATATTGCTCCGGCTTTATTAGCTCCGCAAACTGCCGAAGAATTACGCAAAGATTTCTTATAAAAACTTTCCCATAAAGTTTTTCCACGAGAAATCAAAAAATTTTTTTGAAATCTCGTGGTAATTTTTTTGTGTTTTATTTTTTGTT
>SFHR01000072.1 GCA_004555545.1 Dechloromonas aromatica (nom. nud.) | reverse complement strand
TAAAAAACTCAGATGACGGTTATATTTCTGATTTTTATGAGTTTAAAAGTGAGCGGCATTTTTTAGATTGGTTAAATAAAAATAAAGTTTAGTTTATAAACTAAAATAATAATATTTTTCCACGAGAATTCTCAAAAAGTTTTTGGGAATTCTCGTGGAAATATGTTCTGCAAACAATATTTTATAATATTTATAATAAATTTATTGACATTTTCAAAATTTTTTGTTATATTTTTATAATGTTATTAAACATTATTATATATTCTTATCTACATTTATTATTTACTCTATTTTAATTACTATGCTTTCTAAAAACGATTTTATTGAAAATAACTTAATTCCTAACAATGATAATTGCAAAGATATCTCTACAAAATTAAAGGAGTTTTTGCAACAAAATATTCCAGAAGCATTAAATAGTAACGGCGAACCTGACTTAACTAAAATTAAAAATCTTTTAGGGCTTAATTCTTTGAGCGGTTATGAATTAAAATTTCCCGGAAAAGGTATTGCTAATGCTTTATATTCGGCTACTATTTATAAAGAATTGCAAAACGAAAATCCTACAAATGATATTGCAGAAAACTTTATTATTGAAGGCGATAATTTAGATGCTTTAAAAATTCTTGCCAAAGCTTATAATAATAAAATTAAAATGATATACATCGATCCGCCATACAATACCGGCACTGATGATTTTGTATATAATGATAATTTTCGTAGCGATTTTGATAGTATTGCAAAGGGCTGTGGTTTAATTGATGCTAACGGAGAAAAAACTAAGATTTTGAAAGAAATGGAAAGCACTTTCAAAGGAAGTAAAACGCATTCTGCTTGGTTATGTTTTATGTATCCGCGACTGAAATTGGCAAGAGATTTGTTAAAAGATGATGGAGTAATATTTATAAGTATAGATGATAATGAACAAGCAAATTTGAAACTACTTTGCGATGAAATTTTTGGGGAGGAGAATTTTATAGCGTGTTTGCCAAGAATAACAACCCCACATAGAGCAGCACAAGAAAAATATGTTAGTATTACTCACGATTATTTACTTATTTATGGATTTGACCCTATATTTAAAAATATTATAAGTAGAGAATATGATATAACAAAAGTAAAGAAAGATAATATCGGTTATTATTTAGAAAAAGATACTGCAGCAATTTTAGCAAGTAAAGGACAAGGTTATTCGCAAGGAGGAGATTATGATTTTGAATTATATGGAAAAATATATAAACCTATAGATAGTAAAGGAAATAGAAATCGTTGGCTTTGGAAAAAAGAAAGAATGGAAAAAGCAAAAGAATTAGGAATTTTAAGACCTACAAAAAATGGAGGACTTAGAGTTCAGTTATATTTAGATAAAAAGTTTGATGACAAAACTAATACAATGATTGATAAAGATGAAAATTTAATTTTAACATCATTAGATTTCACAAGAAAAACACTTGAAATTGATAATACAAAAGGAACTGAAGAATTAAATAAAATATTTTATTCAAATGTATTCTTATATCCAAAACCAACAAATTTATTAAAGTTGTTAATACAAATAGCAACAAACCCAAACGAAAACGATATTATTCTTGACTTTTTTGCCGGTTCTGGAACAACTGCTCACGCCGTAATGGCTCAAAATTTAGCCGATAATGGCAATAGAAAATTCATTTTAGTCCAACTTGATGAAGCCATCAATGAAAAGAAAAATAAAACCGCTTTTGATTTCTGCAAAAATGAATTACAATCCCCAAATCCCGTGATTAGTAATATAACTATTGAACGCATAAAACGGGCAAAAAAAATCTTAAACTCGCCTTGCAATTTTGATGTTTATAAAATAATAAATGAACCAGAAATTGATATAGAAAATGATTTTTTGGGGCAAAGAAATCAACAAAATCCATTAAATTTAATAACTAATTTATTATTAAAAGCCGGTGAAGAAATCGGCGGAAAAAATATACAATGCTTAATTGAAAATAAATTATATAAAGTAGATACAAATTATTTTGTAATTAACTTTGTGGCTAATGATGAAGAGTTATTTAACATTTTACAAGCCGATAAAAATGGCAAAATTTTTGCCGATATGTATATAAATTGTGATATTGAAAGTTGGCTAAATTTTCAAATCAAATTCAAAGAAAGATTAACAATTTTATAATTTTTTATAAGTTTTATAAAGGAATATTTTATAATGGAAATAGTATTTAATAATGCACAAAATCATCAACAACAAGCCATACAAAATATAATGGAAATTATAAGCTCTTGTATGAATAATGGCTCGGTAGAAATAAACAAATTAGCAACATCATTACAAGAATTTTATAAAAGTCCAAACGGAATAAACGTGCCGATAAAAAACATTAACGAACATAATAATATAGATGTGTTAATGGAAACCGGCACCGGAAAAACTTATACTTATTTGGAAATGATTTTTGAGTTAAATAAACGCTTTGGTTGCGAAAAATTTATAATATTTTTACCTCGCACAAGTATTTTGGAAAGCGTAAAACAAAATATAAAATTAACGGCAAAACATTTCACAAGTATTTACGGAAAACAAATATCAATTTATGAAAAAACTAACAACAGAAGTAATAAAAAAAATAACAATATTATAAGTAATGGATATTTCAAAAATAAAGGAGAAATTTCAGTATTATTATTGATGGCACAATCCATAAAAAACGAAAAAAATTTGTTAAATCAAAGCAACGAAAGATTTTTTGGACTGTTTAATGATAATGGCATAAATTCAGTATTAGCACATATAGCAGCGTTGAAACCAATTTGTATATTAGATGAGCCACATTTATTAAGCGGCGAAGCATTTTTATCTAAATTTATGAAAAGTAAAAACGAAAAAGCCGAATTCAAAGATTGCTTATTAGTGCGTTTTGGAGCAACATTTAAAAAAGCAAGTGTAGATAAAAAAGGCAATAAAAAAAATGATATTTTAGAACTTTCTAATGTTGCTTACGTGTTAGATAGTAAAATGGCATTTCAAAATTATTTAGTCAAACAAATTTCAGTAAATTATCAAGAAAATATAATTAAAAATAAACACAATGAAACTAACAATATTGTAAGCGAAAATTTAGATATAAACAGAACTAATATTGATAAAAATCAAATAAGCACAATGTTAGAAATTGCAATAAATAGACATTTTGAAAAAGAAGAAAAATTATTTAAGCAAAACATAAAAGCATTGAGTTTATTTTTTATAGAAAATATTGCAGATTTTAAAGGCGAAAACGCTTTTGTAAGAACTGAATTTGAGAAATTATATAAAGCAAAACGCCAACAAATTATAAACAATAAAAATATAAGTGCAGAATATAAAGCATATTTGGAAAACGATTTTGATGAAAATAATAACTTAAAAGTGCTGGGCGGATATTTTAGTGGTGATGGAAAAACCGCTGATGAAAGCGAAAAAATTGCCGTAGATTTAATATTAAAAGACAAATTAAAATTACTTAATTTAAATGAACCTTTACGCTTTTTATTTAGCGTATGGGCATTACAAGAAGGTTGGGATAATCCAAATATTTTTACGCTTACTAAACTATCAAAAACTAATAGCGAAATAAGTGCAAGACAACAAGTAGGCCGTGGTTTAAGATTATGCGTAAATAATCAAGGAAGCAGAATAACAAAAGAATTTTGTAATGGCGATGATATTAAATTTTATGATATAAATTGCCTTGATGTAGTTGTTGGAGCAGATGAAAGTAATTTTATAGCAAATTTACAAAAAGAAATCAACGCAAATAGTTTTATATTAGATGTAGAATCAAAAATAACAGAAGAGTATTTATGTAATATATTAAACATAAAAAATAAACAAGCCCGTAAAATTTTGGATTTGTTGGATGATTATAAGATTATTGATGAAAATAATATTATTCAAAAACCTATAAATGAAGCATTAGAAACCTCAGAATTTGCTAATAAAATAAATACTATTTTGAAAGAAAATAATGGTATAGATATAGAAAAATTTAAAAATGCTTTCATTTCAAATTCTAATAATAAGCATACGCAAATAAAATTAGCAAAAGAAAATGATGAAGTAGGAATAAAAACAAATTTAGCACAAGAATTCAAAGAACTTTGGCAAACTATCAATAAAACGGTAAAATTAACATATACTGATATAAATGAAACATTGTTAATTGATGAAAGCGTAAAATTTGTTCTTAACAAAGCCAAAGAATATAAAAGCACAAGTATAATAAAACAAGTATATAATGCACAAAATGATGAAATAGAACAATATCAAGAAAGTTTAGGAGAAATTCAAAATACAAAATTAAGCAAAGAAAAAATCAAAGAACTAATATTATCTTTTACTAAAAATAAAAAACTAAATTTGCCAGTAGCATTTTGTGCAAAAATATTCAAAGAAATACTACAAAGAGCAAATAATCAAAGCATAGAAATGGCATTAAATACTAATAATTTGACCGAAGAAATCACAAAGATTATCAACAAAAATTTATTAGCAAATGTTAGTTATGAATTCGGTGCAGATTACAAATTTTCAAATGATGATTTATTATTTAACAATGATGGAAGTCCGAAAACAAGTATTAAAAAATCAGCTCTCGGAAAGTTTATAAAAGCAGATACCACTACATCAGAAAAATATCTATATGACAAAATAATTTATGATAGCGATATAGAAGCAAAAACATCAAAAGAAAATACAATTTTAAATTCAAAAGATTATGGTGAAATAAAAGTATTCGCAAAATTACCAAATTTTAAAATACCTACGCCAGTCGGTAATTACTTTCCAGATTTTGCTTATGTAATAAAAAAAGATGGCGGCGAACAAATATTTTTCGTTTGCGAAACCAAAGGTTATAATAATGAAAATTCCTTTGATGATAATGCTGGAAAAATAGAAGAAAATAAGATTAAATGTGCAGAAAAATTCTTTGAAGCATTGTCAAAAGAATTAAAAAATACAAATATAAAAGTAATTTACGCAAAAAGGTTAAATAAGCAAAATATAACTGATATTATAAAAACTACAATTAACAATAAGTGAATAGATAAACAAATGTATTCAATAAATGTAAATTTTCCACGAGATTTCTCAAAAAAATTTTGGTATTTCTCGTAGAAAAAATTGCAAATACTACTTTAATTTTCGTTAATATACTTCAATAATATTTCCTTACAATTTAACGATAAATCTACATTATTTTCTATTTTACTAATAATATTATTTTCATAAGTTTTTGGTAAAATTGTTAATTTATCTGCCAAATATTTTAAATTTTCTTGCATAATATTTTTTAAATTCAAATCCTTTTTATTTGCGATAAAAGATCTTACTACATCTTTATAATTTTGACAAGTAATATGAATTTTTTCTATACTATTTTGACTTAAATTATA